>DASZDI010000036.1:0-3457 GCA_035942135.1 Solirubrobacterales bacterium
GCCCAGCCGCGACAACGAGGAGTAGATACGGCAGCGGATCCAGCCAACTGACGGTGCCTAAAAGCTCCGCCGCCCAGATCAGCAGCGCGAGGGCGAGGACGCTGGTGGCCAGATGCGCCGGTGCGCCCTTGAAGCGGGGCAGCAGCCACGACCGCAGCGCTGCGCCGCCCAGCCAGGCGAAGCTGGCGAGCAGGAGAATCTCGGTGGTGCCCAGCAGGTACCGCCCTGGCCCGAGCATGGGCTGCTATCGACCCCGTCGACCCGGCAAGAGGCGGGACATCTGCTCCAGCTCGGCGAGGCGCAGCAGCTTGGCGACCGCCAGGTAGACCGCCAGCCCCGCCCCGAGGGCCAGGCCCAGCGAGGCGATCTGGCCCAGCAGACCGCGGCCGAGCAGATCGTCGAGGACGTCCCAGACCATCCAACCGACCGCCGCCAGCGCCGCAGCGGCGATCGTGATCCGGATCGACGCGGAGAGCAGGCGGGGCAGTTCGAGGCCGCCGAGGAGGCGGCGCAGGATCACGCCCTGGGCGACGACGCTGGCCGCCGTGGCGATCGCCGTCGAGGCGACGATCCCGCCCACCCCCAGGTGGTAGAGAGCGAGCGCGGCCAAAGCGGTAATCGCGAGGTTGCCCGCGCCGATCGCGGTCGGCACCCAGGGTCGCTGCAGGCTGAAGAAGGTCCGCGTCAGCAGCAGGAAGAGCCCGTTGGTCGGCAGCGAGAGGGCGAACCAGAAGAGGGCCGTCGCCACCACCTCGGTTTCGGCGCCGTCGAAGGCGCCGCGCTCGTAGACGAGCCGGATCATCGGCTCGGAGAGGACGAGGATCGCCGCCGCCGCCGGGACCAGGACGAAGAGGATCTGCCGCATCCCGTTCGCCATCGTCGTCCGCAGGTCGTCGATCGCCCCGGCGTTGGCGTAGCGCGCCAGGGTCGGGAAGAGGACCGTCGCGATCGCCACCGAGAAGATCCCCTGCGGCAGCTGGTAGATGCGGAAGGCTTTGTCGATCGCCGCCGGCGCCTGGTCGGAGACGAGGCTGCCGAAGAAGCTGTTGATCAGCAGGTTGAAGTTGATCAGGCCGAGGCTGATCGTCACCGGCAGCATCAGCACCAGCACCCGCCGCACCCCCGGGTGCCGCCAGTCGAAGCTGAAGCGGAAGCGGTAGGGCGTGTGGCGCAGGTCCCAGGCCGGGATCAGCAGCTGCACCAGGGTCCCGGCGAGGATCCCGATCGCGTAGGCGTAGATCCGGTCCTGCCCCTCGAACATCGGCTCGAGGACGACGAGCACGAGGATGATCGTCAGGTTCCAGAACAGCGGCGAGATCGCGAAGGCGCCGAAGCGGTCGTAGCTGTTGAGGATGCCGACGACGATGCCGCTGATCCCGAGCAGGACCAGGATCGGGAAGAGCACCTGCGAGAGGGCGACGGTGAGGTCGAGAATCTCCCCCTCGAAGCCCGGCGCGAAGAGCGGCATGATCACCGGCGCCAGGAGGACGAAGAGCGCGGTGATCGCCCCCAGCACCATCGTCACCAGCAGCAGCATCGTCGAGGCGAGGCGGAAGGCCTCTTTGTAGTCCTTCTTGCCGATCAGTTCGCTGAAGATCGGGACAAAGGCGGGCTGCAGGGCCGCGTCGGCGAACAGGGCGCGGATCAGGTTGGGGACCTGGAAGGCAATGGTGAAGGCCGACATCGGGCCGCTGATGCCGTAGTAGCCGGCGGCGACGACTTCGCGGCCGAGCCCGGCGACGCGCGAGGCGGCGGTGGCGATCGAGAAGAAGGCGGTGGAGCGGGCGATCCGCCCGGCCTGCCGTCCCGGAGCGGGCTCGGCGCCGAATTCCTCGCCCGGATCGAACCCCTCGGCCTCGCGGACGCCGACGTCGGAGGCGGGATCCGGCCCGTCGGAGCCGACCGCCGGCTCGTCGGCGTTGATCGGCCGCTCGTCGGGATCGGGGATGTCGGGTGCCCTGGGCGTCTCCAAGCTGATCGTCGATTCGGGGTTCGGGGGCGACCGAGCGCGGCTCAGTCGCTATAGTCGGCGGCCGCCCGGGGCCGGCAAACGCCTGCTAGGGCACTCGAACATGGCCAACATAGCCTCACAGAAGAAGCGGATACTCCGCAGCGAGCGCGAGCGGACCGAGAACCGGCTGCTGACGAGCACCGTGAAGACGCACTTCCGGCGCCTCGAAAGCGCGGTCGAGGGCGGCGACGCCGACGCGATCGCCACCGAGCAGCGCGACCTGGTCTCGAAGATCGACAAGGCCGTGCAGAAGGGCGCCCTCCACAAGAACACCGGCGCCCGCAAGAAGTCCAAAGCTGCGCGTATCGCCGCCGGCAGCGGCGCTGCCTGACCAAGCAGGTCAAGGACGCAGGGAGCGCTCTGTACGCGAGCGACCGAGGACGCCGCGATGCGCCGGTCAGGCAGCGCCGGCCGCAGCTCGCCGTAGCGCGATGGTAAGCGCCAGCTCGTCGCCGTAGTCGGCGCCGCCGCGGCACCACAGCTCCAGGTCGGCCAGCGTCTCGGTCGCCGCCCGCAGGCTCCCGAGGTCGGCGTCGCGCAGCCGGGAGACGAGCTGCTTGGCCGCGTAGGGGTGCATCTTCAGCGAGGACTCGACCTGCTTCGGGGGGATCCCCTCCTCCAGTTGCGCCGCGGCGGCGCAGGCGCCCCGCAGCCGCGAGGCGAGGCCGTAGATCAACCCGGTGACGTTCTCGCCCTGCCCGATCAGCCGCTCGCCGATCCGCAGGGCGGTGGCGGCATTGCCTTCGATCAGCGCGTCGGAGAGCGACCAGACCGCCGCTTCGGAGGTATCGGCGATCATCTCTTCGAGGTCGCCGACCGCGACCTCTCCGCCCTCGCCGGCCCAGAGCGCCAGCCGCTCGAGCTCGTTGCGCAGGCGGACCGGGTTGGCGCCCATCCGCTCGACCAGCATCCGCGCCGCCGCCGAATCCAGGCGGAAGCCGAGCCGCTGCGCCTCGGCGACGAGGACGCGCGGCATCTCCCGCGCCTTCGGGGCCTCGAACTCGTGCACCTCCCCTTCGGCCGCCTTCACGGCCTTGGCCAGCTTCGCCGGCGCCTTGTCGCGGCAGATCAGGACCAGGGTGAGGTCAGGCGGCAGCTCCCCCAGCGCTGCGATCACCGGCTCCAGCTGGCGGTCGCGCCAGCGCTCGATCCCGTCGGCGAGCAGGTAGCGCCGGGACTCCATCAGCGACATCGCCGGGATCGAGCCGAGCAGCGCCTCGTGGTCGGGCATTCCCTTCCCCTCGCCGGGCTCGAACACCTCCAGCGCGGCCGACCCCCCCTCGCGTTCGGCCCGGGCCCGCAGCCGCGCCCGGGTGGCGTCGATCTTCGCCGTGTCGGTGCCGGCGATCAGGTAGATGGAGCGCATTTCCTCGGCCACAGGCCGAGTCTAGATCCCGCCCCGGCTTCGCCCGCGCCCGGCTACTTGAAGTGGCCTTTGGCTTTGCC
>DASZDI010000037.1:0-3187 GCA_035942135.1 Solirubrobacterales bacterium
AGCTGGAGCGGATCGAAGACGAATTCCCCCAGCTGCAGGTCTATGGCGATCGCACGGGTGAAGTCCGCAACGCGATCGAAGAAGTGGTGTCCGATTGGCCCCGGCCGGGATCCACCGACCTGACGACGATCAAGACGGCGATCGAAAGGAGCTCGAAGCATCTCGACAAGGCGATCCTCGGATGCTTCCAGATGACCATTCCCGCAGATGTGCAGTGGCGTCTGTCGAAGTTTCCCGTCGGTAAGGCGTTCAACTTCGAACACGCATACGAGGACAAGGTCCCGGGCAAATCGACTCGGGAACGTATTCTCGGAGAACTCGAGCAGCGCGAAGTCTGGGGATGGGTAGACCTGAAGGAAGGGTTGATCTACAAGATCTCCCCCGAGCGCAGAATCCGGATACTGACTTATCTCGCGCCGTTGTTCTCGGTGTTGGCCGCGGTTCTGGCATTGGTCCTCGTTCCGGCCGGCCTCGAGCGCCTTGGGGTCGACCTCTCCGGGTTGCACCTCGATGACACCGAGGCCACGGTTGCAGCCTTCCTCCTCGTCCTCTCGGGGGCGGTGATCCACCTGGTGGTCGAGAACGTGAAGCAGTTCCAGATGGACTCGGCGCCGATCGTCGCGATCGGCAACCTCCTCGATTGGATGCACCTGCGGTGGGCCGGCATCTCGCTGATGGTCCTGCCGATCCTGGTGATCGCAGTGGGGATGAGAACCTTGGTGGAGTCGACCCCTGACCAGGTCGCCACCTATGTGCTGGCCGGGTACAGCGCCGACAGTGTCGCCGGCCTCTTCCTGACCCGTTTCAACAGCTCGGCCGGCGCTTCCGTCAAAGGGCTCATCAAACGCCTTAAAAAGGACGAGGCTCCGCAAGGCAAATAGACGACTCCTCGACCCTCTGATGCCCCGAGCTGGATTCGAACCAGCGGCCTATCCCTTAGGAGGGGATCGCTCTATCCAGCTGAGCTATCGGGGCGGGAGGTGGAATTCTCGCTTAGGTGGCAAAGAATTGTCGAAGTTGGGGCGTTGTGCGCGCCACAGGTGCGAGATGGATCGGCAGGATCGGTTGCATGAAAGCAGCAGAGGTACTCGACATGTCCGGCGCACGGTCTAATGTTTTGCACATGTCCAAGATGATTCAGATCAGGAATGTGCCGGACGATCTGCACAAGCAGCTGAAGATCCGGGCTGCGGCTGCGGGGATGAGCATGTCCGACTACATCAAGAGGGAGCTCAGCTTGCGCTCCCGCAAAGCGACGATCCCGGAGATTGTCGCGGAGACCATGGCGCTGCCCCCTAACGGGGTCAACGCCGAGGAGACCGTCAAGATCATCCGCGAAATGCGTGGCGACTGATGCCCGTCCTCGACGCCTCGGTCGTGGTTGAGATGCTCGTCGACGGAGAGCACGCCAAGCTGGTCGAAGAGCGCATCGCCGCCGAGGAATACACGCTCTGGGCACCGGAACTCCTCGATGCGGAGGTGGGTCAGGCGCTGCGGAGATACGTTCGCGTGGGAAAGCTCGATGCGGATTCCGCCGGCAGCCGCTTGTGGCGGATCGACCGGCTGCCCGTCGAACGGGTGGAGCACGAACTGCTGGTCCACTTCGCCTGGGTGCTGCGCGACCACATCAGCTTCTACGACGCTCTTTACGTCGCCCTCGCGCAGATGCTCGAGGAACCGCTCCTCACTCTCGATGCGCGACTCGCCCGCGCGGGGCTGAACGCCGAGATCGAGGTCCTGGCCTAGGCGTAGAGCGTCTCGGAGGCGAGCTCGGCGGCGCGGCGGGTCCAGAGCTTCACTTCCATGAAGACGTCGTCGCCGTAGGCCTCGAGGGCGTCGAGGGCGATCAGGGTGAAGCGGTCCTGGGAGATCGCCTCTTGGTCGACGGTCTCGGCGTCGAGCACGGCGGTGGCGGCGACGGCGCCGCGGACCAGGGGCCGGCCCCAGACGAGGGTGACCGCGCCGGCCCGGCCGTTCTCGCCGCGCCAACGGCCGATCACGTCGTCGTTGAGGTCGATCCGCCAGTCGGGGTTGTCGGCGGCGAGGATGTCGGTGAAGTCGGCCTTGGCGGCGAAGTCCCGTGGGTCCCCCTCCGGCGGCTGCACGTAGGAGACGTGGCCGAACAGCTCCAGCCGTCCCGCCTCGCTGTCGGTGCGGGCCGAGCAGGGTACCCAGACCCGCCCGCCCCAGGCGCGCTCGGGGAACCAGTCGACCTCGGCCGGCACGGCAGCTCCCGCCGGCAGGTCCTCGATCCCCGCGCAGGCCTTCGCGAACTCCTCTCGCAGCCGCTCGGCGAAGCGACCGTGGGGAATCCCCTCCTGGGTGCTGTCGGCGATGAAGCGCGGTATCGGCCGCGGGTTCGGGGTCATGCGCTCACCCTAGTCCAGGCACTCGCGCAGGTCCGAGGCGGCGCGCTCCGGCGGGTAGACGTTGATGTCGACGCCGGTGCCGAGCTCGAAGCCGGCCTTGATCGTCAGCCGCGGGGCGATGTCGACGTGCCAGTGGAACTGGTCGGCCCCGCGGGGGGCGGTGCGGACCCAGAGGTTGAGCTCCGGCGGGCCGTCGAAGAGCTTGGCGAGTGCCCGCATCGCGGTGCGGATCATCGCCGCGCCGCCCTCGTCCTCCTCGAAGCGCGCCGCTTCCCGGCGCGGGACCACCCGCAGCTCGAACGGCGAGCGCGAGGCCCAGGGGCAGATCAGCGCCGCCTCGTCGTCGATCGCGACCAGGCGGTCCCGCCGCCGCACCTCCTCGACGAGGACGTCGCTGAGCAGCCCGCCGCCGGCGGTGCGTTCGCCGTAGGCGCCGACCCGCTCGCGCTCGCGGGCGACCGCGGCCGGGACGAAGGGCAGCGCGTAGAGCTGGGCGTGGGTGTGCTCGAGGGAGGCCCCGGCGCCGCCGCCCTCGTTGACGATCAGCTGCAGGTAGGAGGCGTCGGGGTGGGCGCGCATCCGCTCCCGCCAGGTGGCGACGGCCGCGGCGAACTGCTGCTCGTCCAGCTCGGCCATCGCGGTCAGGTGCTGCGGCGAGTTGATCAGCACCTCGTGGGCGCCTGCGGCCGGGCGCGAGGAGAAGAGGTCCGGTTCGCCCGCCCGCCGCGAGGCCAGCAGCGGGTCGCCGCTGCTGGCGAAGGAGCCCGCCTCGGCCTCTGGCGCACCGACTCGTGGTTCCTTTGTCCTCTCCTCTAGGA
>DASZDI010000038.1:0-2752 GCA_035942135.1 Solirubrobacterales bacterium
CCCTTAAGGGAGGCGAGGCGGGAACTCTCCCCCTACGAACCGGCGAACCGGCCGCGCTATGCGGCCTGGCGGCCCTCGGCCTCGCCGGTCGCCGGGTTCGTCTCCGGCTTGCGCACCTGGTAGTCGCCGCGGCTGAGGGCGTTCTCGAGCCAGACGTAGAGGACGATGAAGAGGTAGCGGCTGCCCATCTCTTTCATCGCCAGCTTCGCCTGGCCGGAGGTGCGGTTGGTCCAGGAGGTGGGGACGACGGCGTAGCTGTGGCCGCGGACGATCGCCTTCAGCGGCATCTCGACGGTGAGGTTGAAGTGCTTGGAGAGCAGCGGCTGGATCGTTTCGATCACCTCGCGCCGGTAGGCCTTGAAGGCGTTGGTGGTGTCGTTGTAGCGGTGGCGGAAGAGGGTGCGGATGAACTGGTTGGCGAGGCGATTGAAGAGGTACTTGAGGCGCGGGTAGTCGTGGATCTTGGCGCCCGGCATGAAGCGGGAGCCGAAGGCGCAGTCGAAGCCGTCTTCGAGCAGGCGGTGGTAGCGGACGAGGTCGTTGGGGTCGTCGGAGGCATCGGCCATGACGATCGCCACCGCGTCGCCCTCGAAGACGTCGAGCCCGGCCCGGATCGCGTTGCCGAAGCCGCGTTCCAGGTGCGAGCGGTGAACCCGCACCCGCGGGTTGCCCTCGCCGATCGCGGCGACGACCGCTTCGGTCGAGTCTTCGGAGTCGTCGTTGACGACGATCACCTCGTAGTCGATGCCCTCGCGCTCCAGCGCGGCGACCACGCCTTCGACCGTCGCCCCGACCGAGCCCTCCTCGTTCTGGGCGGGCATCACCACCGACAGCTTCATTCCCTCTGCCATGAGGCGGCGACGGTATCGAAGTCACTGAAACGGCACAGAGCGGCGCGAGAAGATTTTGCTTTCTGCGCGCATCCCGTTGCAGCTAAAACGTTACGCTATGCTCATGACGGTGACGATGCCGAGAGAGAAGTGGACCGACGAGCGACTCGACGACCTCAACAAGAAGGTCGACGACGGCTTTGCGCGCGTCGAGGGGCAGGTCAAGGACCTGCGGGGAGAAATGAACGCTCGGTTCGACTCGATAGAGGGCCGCATCACCTCGGTCGAGGACCGCATCACCTCGGTCGAGGGCCGCTTCGACTCGATCAACGCGCGCTTTGACTCGGCTAACGAGTCGATCAACGCGCGTTTCGATTCGGCAAACGAGTCGATCAACGCGCGTTTCGATGCGGCAAACGAATCGATCAACGCTCGTTTCGATACGACTAGCGAATCGATCAATGCTCGTTTCGATGCGACTAACGAATCGGTGAACGCGCGTTTCGACGCCCTCAACCGGAACCTGATCGGCGGTTTCTTCGTCCTGTTTGCCGCCGTGATCGGCAGCAACGCCTTCTGACGCTCAGGCGGGGGAGCCGGCCCAGCGCTCGAGGTTGTGCTCGTAGATCTGCCGGAGGATGTCGTCGACGTCGTAGCGCAGCTGCCAGTCCGGATAGTCGGCTTTGAAGGGCGCGAGGTCGGAGATCCACCAGCGGTGGTCGCCGATCCGCGGCTCCTCCCCCATCTTCCATTGCAGCTCGCGGCCGGCGATCCGCTCGCAGACGTCGATCGCCTCCAGCATCGAGCAGTTGCTGAAGCGGCCGCCGCCGATGTTGTAGACGGCGGCCGGGCGCGGCGCCTTGCGGAAGGCGTCGAAGGCGGCGATCAGGTCGGCGCTGTGGATGTTGTCGCGGACCTGCTTGCCCTCGTAGCCGAAGACGGTGTACGGCGTGCCGGTGACGGTGCACTTCATCAGGTAGGCGAGGAAGCCGTGCAGCTTCGCCCCGGCATGCTGGGGGCCGGTCAGGCAGCCGCCGCGGAAGGCGACGGTGGGCATGTCGAAGTAGCGCCCGTACTCCTGGACCAGCAGGTCGGCCGCGGCCTTGGAGACACCGAACAGCGAGTGGGTCGAGGAGTCGATCGACATCGAGATCGGCACCCCCTCGTAGTACTCGTGGTCCTCGGGCAGCTCCAGCCGTTTCTCCAGGTCCCGCAGCGGCAGCCGGTTGGGCGTGTCGCCGTAGACCTTGTTGGTCGAGCAGAAGACGAAGGGCGCTTCCGGGCAGTGGGCACGGGCGGCCTCGAGCAGGTTGAGGGTGCCGTTGGCGTTGACGCCGAAGTCGGTCTGCGGCTCGCTCGCGGCCCAGTCGTGGGAGGGCTGCGCGGCGGTGTGGACGACCAGCTCGATCTGGCCGGCGTGCGCCGCGAAGATCCGCTCGATCGCCTCGGCGTCGCGGATGTCGGCGTTCTCCCAGCGGAACTCGGAGGGGTAGGCCTCGACCAGGCGCTCGGTGACGTGGGAGGTGGACGACTCGGGCCCGAAGAAGCGCGCCCGCATGTCGTTCTCGATCCCGACCACGTCGAAGCCCTGCGTGACGAAGTGGTCCACTGCCTCGGAGCCGATCAGGCCCCCGGCCCCCGTGATGATCGCGACCGGCATTCCTCGCCTACTCCCTTCCCCCAGCCGGGGTGTCGATGTTGAGCGCCTGGGCGATCCGCTCCTCGTCGGAGGCGATCCACTCGTGGATGTCCGCCAGCACCTGCTCGGCGCTGCGCCGCGGCCGCCACTCGTCCAGGCCGAAAAGCCTCGTGCAGTCAGACAGGTATATCGGTACGTCCCCTTGCCTGGTCTCCTCGACCGGCTCGATCGGCACCTCGTTGCCGGTCAGGCGCTGACAGATCTCGGTCGTCTCCCGCAGCGA
>DASZDI010000039.1:0-5600 GCA_035942135.1 Solirubrobacterales bacterium
AACCCACGAGTCCAGCGGCGGGGCGGCAACTACGCCGGAGCGGCGGGGCGAGCGGCGGGGCCGGATGCCCCTTCCCCGGAGGCTCAAGGACCCACGCCTCGAAGCGCGGACAACGACTCAGCTGCGCAACGGCCTCCGGGGAAGGGGCATCCGGCCCCCTCCCCGTCCGCGCTACCTAGGCGACCTCGCGGAGTTTCTGCGCCTCGCCGAGGGACTGGAGCTTTTTCAGGCTCTGGTTCTCGATCTGGCGGATCCGCTCGCGGGTGACGTTGAAGGTGCGGCCGACCTCGTCCAGGGTCCGCGGGTGCTCGCCGCCGAGCCCGTAGCGGAGTTCCAGCACGCGACGCTCGCGGTAGGAGAGGTTCTCCAGCGCCTCTTTCAGCGCCTCTTTGGTCAGCAGGTCCGCCGCCCGGTCGAACGGGGACTCGGCCTTCTCGTCGGCGATGAACTGGCCGAACTCGGACTCCTCCTCGTCGCCGACCGGCTTCTCGAGGGAGACCGGGGCCTGGGCGGAGCGCTTGATCGAGTCGACCTCCTCGGGATCGATCCCCGTCACCTCGGCGATCTCCTCCGGGGTGGGCTCGCGACCCAGCTCGGTGACCAGCTTGCGCTCGGCGCGGCCGATCTTGTTCAGCTTCTCGACGACGTGGACCGGGATCCGGATCGTCCGCGCCTTGTCGGCGAGCGCACGGGCGATCGCCTGGCGGATCCACCAGGTCGCGTAGGTGGAGAACTTGAACCCCTTGCGGTAGTCGAACTTCTCCGCCGCGCGGACCAGGCCGAGGGTTCCCTCCTGGATCAAGTCGAGGAAGGGAAGCCCCTGGTTTCGGTAGTTTTTCGCGATCGAGACGACCAGGCGCAGGTTCGACTCGACCATTTTCTGCTTCGCGTCGAGGTCGCCGCGCTCGATCCGTTTGGCGAGTTCGACCTCCTCCGCCGCAGTGAGCAGGCGGACTTTGCCGATGTCCTTGAGGAACAGCTGCAAGGAATCGGTGGTCATGTCCGGTTTCAGGTCGAGCGCCTGTTTCTGGCGCCGGCGGCCTTTTTTGCCGGTGTCGACGGGGAGCGCTTCGGCCGCGGCTTTCTGCGCCGGGTCCATGTCCTCGACGAGCTCGATCCCCGACTTCTCGAGGTGGCCGTAGAGGTCCTCCACGTCAGACTCGTCGAGATCGACCTCGGAGACCGCGGAGGCGACGTCGCCGAAGGTCAGCACGCCGAGCTGCTGCCCGCGATTGATGAGGTTTTTGACCTCCTCCATTTCCTGAAGCTCTGCTACCAGCATGCGTTCTTACTCGTTTCCCTTGCGGTTGATGTTTAGTCCTGGGGATGAAATGCCGTCGCGAGTCGAAAGTCGCGCCGGGCCGACAAAAAGCGGACCGAAGAGATGGTCCGCGAAGTAGCGTCTACATAGACATTGTGCCCCAGTGGGCAGGCGCTTGAAACTCAACAAACGCCTGTTCGCATAGTAGTCGCTTCACTTAGTGAAGTCAATGCCCAGCTCCCTCCGCCATCCCACCCCCTGGCTCCGCGCTTTCTGGCGGCGCGCCTACACCGAGAACGTCACCGGGCTCTCGGCGATGGTCGCCTACAACCTGATGCTGGCGGTTTTCCCCTTCGCCCTCCTGGTCCTCTTCGTCTTCGGCCAGGTGCTGCGGATCGAGGGCGTCGAGACCAGCGTCCTCGCCGACCTGCAGCGCCTCTTCCCCGACGTCGAACAGGAAACTCTGAGTGACATCCTGCGCCAGATCGAGACCAACTCGACGACGATCGGGATCGTCGCCTTCGTCGGCTCGCTCTGGATCGGCGCCTCCTTCTGGGGGGCGATGGACACCGCCTTCTGCCGCATCTACCACGTCGAGTGCCGCGGCTGGGTCGAACAGAAGCGCTTCTCCTTCGCGATGCTGGTCGTGGTCCTCCTCTTCATCGCCGCCAGCATCTTCGTCCCGGCGATGGAGAGCGCCGTCATCTCCAGCACCGACCGGCTGCCGCTCGGCCTCTCCGACATCAAGGCGATCGACACCGTGCTGCTGCTGGTGGCGGCGCTGCTGGTCACCTTCTGGATCTGCGCGGTGATCTTTTGGGCCGTGCCGAAAGGCCGGATGCCGTGGCGCGCCGTCTGGCCGGGCGCCCTCTTCGTCACCCTCAGCGCCGGGCTCGCCAACTGGCTCTTCCCTGTCTACCTCTCCAACGTGTCCAGCCTCTCCCGCTTCGGCTCGACCGTCGGCTTCATCCTCATCGCCCTGCTCTGGTTCTACGTGCTCAGCCTGGCCCTGATGGCGGGAGCGGTGATCAACTCTCTGCGCTTCGAGTTCCACGACACCGGCGAACTGCCCTACCACCCGAAGCCTCCCTGCCAGGGGTGCGAAGAGAGCACCCCCGAAGCGGCAGGATCATCTTCTTCCCCCCCCGAATAAAAACCGTCATATATCCTTGTGCGGGGAAGCACGATTGGACAGAGAGTTCAGTCGCGACAGGGTGGAACAATCGGCATTGATGCAGAAACATCGGGGTTCTGAAACGGGCAGCAGCGTTCTGCGCCCCACCACTCCTGTCGACATCGCTCGGCAGACCCAGCGCCGACGAATCGTCGACGCGATGATCGAGAGCTGCGCGGAGAAGACCTACGCGGCGACCACGATCACCGACATCGTTGGCCGGGCCCGCATCTCCCGCACGACCTTCTACAAGCAGTTCGAGGACAAGCGGGCCTGCTTCGAGGCGGCGGTCGACTACTGCCTCGAGCAGTTGCGGGAGGTCGCCGCCGCGGCCCAGGACCCCGACGATCCCCCCGCCGACATGGCGCGCAAGACGACCGCTGCCGTGGTCGCGGCGCTGGCGGCCCGACCGGGGCTGGCGCAGCTGCTGACCGGCGACGCGATCTCGGTCGAGCCGAAGACGATCGAGCGCTACCGCAAGGTGACGATCCCCGCCCTGGAGTCCCTCTGGACCGAGGAGGAGGACAGGGCGGAGCCCCACACGGACCCGCGGCTCGCCTTCGGCCAGGCCCAGGTCCTGATCCTCAACCAGATCGCGAGCGGCCGCGCCGACCGGCTCCCGGACCTGCTTCCGGAAATCGTCTACCTGGCGGTGAGCCCGTTCGGCGGCCACGAGGAGGCGCTCCAGCAGGCCCGCCTCGCCCGTCAATCAGACCCTGACGATGCCGCAACCGCCCTCGGCCGATAACCCCGACGACCTGCGCCGCTGGCGCCTTCCCCGCGGCCGCCACGGGCTGCCGCGCGAGCTCGTGGAGCGCTCGCAGCGGGAGCGGCTGCTGGCGGCCGTGGTCCGGGTCACCGTCGCCAACGGCTACGAATCGACGACGGTGGGCGACATCCTCGGCGAGGCGGGCGTCGGCCGCGAGAGCTTCTACGAACTGTTCGACGACAAGCTCGCCTGCATGCTCGCCGCCCACAAGATCCTCGTCGACGACCTCGAGGAGCGGGTGCGCGCCGTCTACATCGGCAGCGGCCCCTGGCCGCAGCGGGTCCGCGAAGCCCTCTCGGTCACCCTCGACTGGTTCGCCTCCGACCTCGACGCGGCGAAGTTCACCGTGGTCGAGATGAGCACAGTCGGCCCCGCCTTCCGAGAGATCTTCCAGACCGAGTTCGCCCGCTTCGTCAGCCTCATCGACGAGGGCCTGGACGACGGCGGGCCGAGCCCGGAGCTGACCGGGGCGACCAGCCTCGCGGTCGGGGCGATGCTCGCGCGGATCTACGAGGAGGTGGTGCTGGGGCGGGCCGCCGAGCTGCCGCGCCTGCTGCCCGACCTCACCTACGGCTTCCTCGTCCCGTACGTCGGGGAAGAGGTGGCGCGGGCGGAGCGGGAGCGGGCGGCTAGTTCCGCATGAGGGTGGCGTGCAGGCTGAGCACGAGGGATTCCCCGAAGTGCCTGCCGCCGCCGAAGCGCAGCTCCTCCAGGCTTCCCTCTTTGATCGCGGTGAACCACTTGGTCGTGCTGCCGGCCACGTAGCTGCTGCGCCCCTCTTCGAGCGCGCATTCGCAGGTCACCACCTTCCCCCGCTCGACCTCCACCCGCACCCCGGCCTGGCTGCGGGCGCCACGGGCCATTTCCACCTCCAGCTGACAGGTGCCGCTGCTCTCCTCGGGCAGGTCGACCAGGGGCGTGGCGAGGAGGAAGGCAGCCTCGACGTCGAGCTTCGTCACCGGGGCCGCCACCTTCCCCATGTGGGCGCGTTCGCAGTGGGCCGCCGCCGCCACGGGGCGGATCCCTGTCCGCGCCCAGTCGGTGATCGCATAGGGAGTGCCGGAGCCGGTGCCGGGGACCGCCTCGATCAGGCCGGCCATCCGCATGCTCGAGAGACGACGCTCCAGGGCCGGGTAGCTGAGGTCGGGGATCTCGCGGTCGAGTTCCGTCAGCGACATCGGTCGGGAGCCGAGGCTGCGCATCATCGTCGAGCCCCAGCCGTCGACGAACGCCTTGACGACGCCTTTGGCGGCTCCGGACTCCAGCGAGATCGGGCCGTTGGGGGCCCGTTGCAGCCACCCCTCCAGGGACTCGGCGACGCGCAGCAGCTCTTCGCCCATCGGGGTCAGCTCGTTCTCGACCGTGTAGGGCATCTGCGCCTTCGGCTTTTTCCGCAGGGCACCGACTTCTTCGAGCACGGCGAGATGCCCCCGCAGGGTGGTCTGCGCCGGCAGGCCGGTGGCCTGGCGCAGTTCGGCAAGCCGCATCGGCTGGTCCGCCAGCGCCCCCAGGACGAGTAGATTGAGAGGGGTCGCGAGCAGCGTCAGGGCACGCTCGCCGGGACGGATCTTGGGGTCCGCCGCAGCTTCAACACCGATGCTCTGTGGTGAAACGGCCACTCTTCTCTTCCCTGTGGAAATCCTGGGAACAGAAGAATATCAGGAGTTTTTTATTAACACTCAGTAGTTTTTTTAAAGAACGTCGCAGTCCTCGGAAACTGCTTGCTCCAGGGCCTGCCTCAAGGGGGTGCGGCGGACCTCCGCGAAGAGCTCCATCCCGGCAGGTTCGCGGACCACGGTCTCGGTCGCGAGGCCCGCGATCAGTGGCCGGGCGACCCCCGCGTCGACCGGCGTCACCAGGCCGATCCACAGCGAGGAGAGGCCCGGGGTCAGGAACGGGACCTTGATGCGGAGCGGCGGTCGGCGTCCCAGCACCCGGGCCAGCTCGTCGATCATGCCGCCGTAGGTGGTGACGTCGGGGCCGCCGATTTCGATCTCGCGATCGACCGGCAGGCCGAGGTCGGAAGCCGCGCCCAGGTAGGAGATCGCGTCGGCGACGGCGATCGGCTGCGTCCGGGTCGTGACCCAGCGGGGGGTGACCATCGCGGGCAGGCGGCAAACCAGGTAGAAGACGGTCCGGAACGACTCGCTGCCGGCGCCGATCACCGCCGCGGCCCGCAGGTAGGCCACCGGCACCTCCCCTTCCCGCAGGATCTCGGCGGTGGCGTGGCGGCTGTCGAGGTGCTTCGACCCCTCCCCCAGCCCGCCGAGGTAGACGATCCGCTCGACCCCCGCCGTGGCCGCGGCGGCGGCGAAGTTCTCCGCTCCCTCCCGGTCGCGCTCGGCGAAGTCCCCGTCCGCCCCCCGGCCCATCGAGTGGACGAGGTAGTAGGCGAC
>DASZDI010000040.1:0-3526 GCA_035942135.1 Solirubrobacterales bacterium
CCTCTAGTTCGTCAGCCGCAGTTCGAAAGAAATTGAGAATCTCTGCGGGCTCGGCCATCAGCAGCAACTCCAGGCAGGCGCGCGTTCGGTGACGACGTAGCGGGGGTGGATCAGGCTGTTGGGGGTGATCAGCGGGAGCGGCGGCGTCTTCTTGAAGAACTGGCCGACGGTGATGTCGAGGACGAAGCCGCCGACGAGTTCCAGCCAGGCGTGCTCGATGGCAAAGACGGGACCCGGCCCGACTTTAGTGACGAAGGTGCCCCATATGTACTCGGCACCGGCCTCGGGCAGCTTCTGGCCGAGCTCCTCGAGCAGGGCGACCGAGGCGTCGACGCAGTAGCCGTGCGGCCAGTCCTTCGAGCCGGTCATCTCGGTCGACTCGCGCCAGGTCGCTTCCATGCTGAGGGCGATCACCAAGGCGTGCGTGTGGACGACGGGGATCATGCGTCGCGATGAACATGCCCGCCGTGGGGATGCACCGCGTAGAAGATCGTTCGCGCACCCTCGTCTTCTGGCTCGACGCAGGAGCCCAGCCCTTCCAACCACACCTTCATCACACCGCCTGGTTCAGCAGCCCCGGTGGCAAGAACCTTGTAGCTGCTCCCGGTGACCGGATGGCGTAGAACGTCGAAGGCGCGCGGCCGCTCCTCGGCCGGTTCACTGCCGAAGTACCAGCGGAGCATCCGGCGCGATCCACGGCGGCAAGCTCTCATACCGGCGGCTCGATAATCGGGCGAAGGCTGCGACACAGGCGCGGCGTCTGCCCGGCCTCGCCGGCGCGCCTAGCCAACTCCATCACGCAGTCCTCACAGATGTAGGCGTCGGGATGGTCCTCGCGGGCGTCGCCGAGCCAGGCGTGGCAGACCTTCTCGTCGCAGAGCGTCTCGGTGCCCTCAACCGCATCCCGGTGGGTCTCGCCGACGGTGATGTGGAACTCGTCGTCGTTGTCCCGGTTGTAGCCGTAGGCGAAGTAGATCATTGCCCGTCCTCGAGCTTCGCCAGGACCTCCTCCATCGCCGGCGGCACGGCGCCGGGAGGGAAGTCGCGGATGCCGTAGTCGACGCTGAGGCCAACGATCCGGCACTTCGGCAACGCCAACTCCCACTTGCCGCCGTCGACGCGGACCATCGAGAACATCACCACACCGAGGCCCGAGCAGTAAGAGCAGCTGGCGATCTCCATCCCGCCTTCCGGCGGCCCGGCGAGCTCGGCGTGGTGCTGGCCGCGCTTGTAGTGCTCGGTGCCCTGGCGCTTCTCCTTCTCTAGGTGGCGGCCGACGGCGGCCTCGCCGCGGGTGGTGAAGCGCTCAGTCATCGCCGGCGGCCTCCCGCAGCTGCCGCTCGACGCGCTCGCGGCGTTCCTTGGCGAGCGGGGCGCTGGTCTTCACCTTCAGGTCGTTTTTGCGGACGCAACTGCCGCAGCGAATCTTGCTCGGCCGGCTGAAGGCGACGACCTGCCCGACGCCGACCTCTTCCTTGCACCCTCCGCACTTCTTGCCTTTGTGCTTGTTTTTGATCCAGAACCAGGGGTGCAGCTTGTTCTTCTTGCGGCGCTTGGTGCCCGGCCGCTTCTTCGGCTGGCTGCCTTTGACCGGCGCCGGCGGTGCCGTAGTGCGCATATTCGTCCAGCGGCGCGAGCTACTTTTGGCCATCGGGTGCCTCCTTCTGTCCGGCGACGAAGACGAGCTTGCCGTGGTGGAAGACCTGCGTTCCCCTGGACATCCCCGACCAATGCAGCGACTTGCCGTCCTCGGTCGCCCACCCGACATCCCAATCGACCTCGAGGAGGTTGCCGGCCTCGTCTTTCAGTTGGGCATCGCCGTTCAGGAACGCCTCGCGGTGGATCGTGACCGACTTGGCCGCCATCAGCCGGTCTCCAGGATCGGCTCGAGCTCCTCGAGCGAGGGCAGGCCCTCGACGCCGCGCTCGCGGATGCTGCGGCTCAGCAGCGAGACGACGGCGCCGGCGCGCAGTTCCTCCTGGATGCCCGCCGGCGAGCTCAGCAGGCCCGCCAGGCTCTCGGTGAAGGCGACGCCAAGCTTGCCGTCGACGGCCCACGCCTCGACCAGCAGAACCCGCGCCATGCTCGGGTTCCCCCGCAGGAAGTCCAGCAGCCCCTCTAGGCCGCGCTCGGCGGCCGCGGCGAGGGCGCCGTCAGCGGCGTTTTCGACGACCTCGCGCAGGCACTGGTCCTTGCCGCCGAAGTCCTCGTAGAAGGTCTTCCGGGCGCAGGTGCCGAACTTCACGAGGTCGGCGACCTTCACCCCTTCGACGCCGAGCAGCGTGACGGCCTCGGCGGCACCGTCGATGATCCGCCGGCGGCGGACGCTGGCGACGTAGGCGTCGTCGTTGCGGGGGCGTAGCGTGGTGGTCATCGTGGCTCCTTCGTATCGGGCGGGGTGTCGGTGTCTAGGAACTGCTGGCCGCGCCCCTGCATGGCGGCGCGGGCCTTGCGCTCGAAAAACTTGCCGAGCGGCTCGCCGGTGGACGGTGGGTCGTCGGGCTCGGGGGGAGGGATCGGGCAGTCGTTGTGGAAGGCGCGGCCGCCACGTCCCGGCGGGATGTGCCAGTTGGCGCGCGGGCCGAGGGGTTTGCCGCAGGAGGCGCAGACGCCTTCTTCAAGGTCCATCGGCGATCACCCTGCCGGTCGACTCATCGGTCAGCGGGTCCAGTTCCTGCCGGGTGTCACAGTCCATCGCCTGAATGATGGAGTCGGGAGGGCAGAGCGCGGCTGGCAGCTTGCCGATCACGTCGTCGGTGCTATAGCCCGAGACGGTCTTCTGTCGGTATTGGGCGGGCCACAACCCATTCACCTTCGCCCAGGTCAGCGCTATCTGCGCGGAGCGCTTCGCCTTGCTCGGGCTGCGATACCGGCCGATGCTGACCAGGCCGAAGACGCGATGGTAGGCGACGTTCCAGGTGTAGCGAACGTCCCCCACTACTCCTCCAGTAGCCGGAAGTCGTAGGCGTAGACCATCATCTTTTCGGCCTCGCGGATCGTGCAGTTGTTGAGCTTGGCGAAGGCGCCGAAGAAGCGCGCGCGGTCGGAGTAGCCCTCAGCGCGCGCTTCGCTCGGCCCGGTCGACGCCAGCATTTGGAGCCGGCAGGAGATGATCCGCAGGCGCGGCCCGATGCCCTCGCCGCCGCGCTTGCGCTGGATGGCGTAGTCGGCGCCGACGCGGTAGGCGGCGGGCTTCCCGGTGCAGCGCCGGCGAGTCTGCGTCTTCTCGCCGGCCACGATCAGCTTGATGTGTTCCTCGCTAAAGATCACGGGTTCCAGCAGGATGTGGGTCTCCTGCTTCTCCTTGGTGATGTAGTGGCGCACGTCGACCACCTTGTCGAACCGGTAGTTAGCCCCGCCCAGGTGGACCGCGCCGACCTTCTCGCCGATCCGCGGAACCGTGACGACCGACACCACCGCCGATTTGCGGTCGGGCTCGGTGGGCCAGTCCAGCCAGACCTCGACCGCCGGGGGGGTGGGCGGCGTCGTCCAGACTTTGGCCGCGGGGGGAAGCGCCGCCGTGGTG
>DASZDI010000041.1:0-3488 GCA_035942135.1 Solirubrobacterales bacterium
GCCAGATTCCATTGCCACCCCCTCTACGGACCCGTGCAGCTGAGGATCCGGTCGCATAGCTCAGCCAGGCGGCGAGCTTCGTCCTGCACGCTCAGGGCTTCGCCGGGGTCGCGATCGAAGTACGCGCGGTCCTCTGCGGCCCAGTCTCGGAGGCTCGTGGCGGCGCGGTGCAGGACATCGGCGGGCGTGGTGAGGGTGAGGGCTTCGGGCGCCGTCTCTCCCCAGCCGAGATCGGCGCAGACGAGGCGGAGCAGGTCCGAGAATTCCTGCCCGAGTCGCTGGGCCGCCTCCCAGTCCCCACCCTCGACGGCCCTGTAGACGTCGTCGATCCCGGTCAAGCGGATGACGATCCGGCCATAGAGCAGGTCGCGCTCCTCCGCTGAGATGGTGATGCTCGTGGGCACCGGGGGCGATCAGGGAGCGGCCGGCGTCGAAGCGGCGGGGAAAGCCGCGGCCCCCACGACAACCTTGCGCGGGTCTTCCCCGCCTCGGCCCCGGCTCTTCTCCACCGCCGCGTCGACCCGCTGGTTGAACTCGTCCCTGGCTTCGGCGATCTCCTCCCAGGCCGCCGCGTCAACGCTCGCGAGGGACCACTCCCAGGCGCTGCCTCCGAGCTGTCCGGCCCCCTTCCCGTCGCTCGCCACGACGGCGGCGATGAGGCACTCCTCCAGCGACATCCTGCGCGGACCACGCGGCGCCTCCCCCTCCGAACCCGAAGCCCCGACGCCGCTCGTGATCTCGAACTCGAGGCCGTAGATCTTTTCCAGCGCCCCCCTCCTCGGCACCATCTTGACCAGCTTGACGACGTCGCACTCCTTCGCCAAGACCTGGCTCAGGTGGTACGACACCACCCCGATATCCACCCCGATCTCCTTCGAGATGACGCTGGCGCTGGCGCTGCTATCAGCCAACATCCGGAGGATCTGGCGGCGCAGGGGGTGGCCGAGCGCGCGGATCGCCCGGTCGAGGTGAGTCTTGACCCCCCAGTCATCAGAGTCGGAAGGCTCGAGGTCGACGGCCAAAGTCACTCCGTTTCCCGACCGACATCGAGGCCCAGCCGCAGAGTCCGGACCGGCCGCGGAATCCGGAACATCGTCAAGAACCTGGAGGAGTGCTGCGCCTTTCTAGATTCAGTGAGTTCGCGATCAGACAGATCGGTGACCCGCAACACGGCGCGGACCTGAACGTCTTCACTTACCGTGGACTCATAGAGACACTCTCTTCCAGCCAGGCCTAGTCGAGTTTCCTCGGTGACGAAGTCACAACGCTGCAGGATCTGAAGGTGGTAGTTGACCTCGCGACGAGGCAGCGGGGAAAGTGCGCTCAGGATCGCCGTTACGCTTCGCGCGCCCCTATCGGCATGAAGTGCCCGCAGGATCTGACGTCGAAGGACGTGATTGAGCGGATCGTGGAGGTGGGGTTCCAGGATGGCGGTGAACTCCTCAGCTAGGCGACCCTCCCCCGCTGCGACTCTCGTTACGTCCATCTCCCTCTCCTCCGCTAGATGCCCGAATCCCCATGACCAATAAGGGTTGCTTGCGGCAGCCTAGGGCGGCGTGGGAAAGGTTACGAAGGCAGTTGTGGGCAGTAATTAAGTGGTGCTTGTCGCTTGCGCTAATACTCAAGGTCGACAGACATAAACCGCCTTGGTCTGCCGCTCTTCGTCCACGCCCGGGGTGAGCTCCCCGTCCATCTCCCCGAAGACGCCGGCGCAGCGCAGCCCGGCGGCCTCGATCGCGTCGACCACCTCGCGCTCGGGGAAGTGACGCTGGCGATGAACGTGCGCCGACCCCGCCTCCCCCTTCACCTCGAACCGCGCCTCGCTGATCGAGCCCGGCGCCACCTCCTCGGCCGACATCTGCCCCTGCCAGACGAAGCTCCTCCCTTTCTCCTCCCTCGCGATCTCACAGCTGAAGAAGCTCCGATAGGTGGCGAGCGTGTTGAGGTCGAAGAGCACGACCCCTTCCGGCGTCAGGTTGCGGCGCATCCCCGCCAGAGTCGTTTCCAGTTCCTCGCCGCTGAGCAGGTAGTTCATCGCGTCGTTGACGGCCCAGACCAGGTCGAACTCCCCCAGCCGGGGCAGCTCCCGCATGTCGGCGACGACGAGCTCGGCGCGGTCGCCGGCCTTCTCGCGGGCGATCTCCAGCATCCGCGGCGAGATGTCGCAGGCGATCACCTGCCAACCGCGATCGAGCATCGGCAGGAAGCTCAAGCCGGTGCCGCAGCCGACGTCGAGCAGGCGGCCCCGCCTGGCCCCGGCCCCTTCCGCCTTCTCCAACAGCCGCCCGGTCCAGCGCTCGTACATGTAGCCGCTGTTGAAGTCGTCGTAGGCGGCGGCGTAGGCGTCATAGGTCTCCCTCGCCCCGCTCCCGCCCGGCCATTGCCCGCTCATGCCGCCTCCGCCCGCAGCAGATGGGAACAGACCGGGCAGCTGGGCTCCGGCACCACCTCGAAGCGCTCCATCTCCATCGTCCGCAAGTCGCAGAGGTAGCCGGCGCCGACCATCGCGGGGGTGATCAGCCCCGTCAGGAAGTGCATCACCTCCGCCGCGACGAGGCCGCCGGCCACCCCGCAGGCCGGCCCGAGGGTTGCGGCAGGCGAGGGTTTCGCCCGCCGCTGCTCCACGGCGACGTCGAAGAGCGGGTAGTCGCGCCGGAAGCCGATCGTCTGGCAGTTGAAGCAGCCCGTCTTCCCCGGCACGTAGAGGGGGCCGACCCGCGCCACCGGCGGGAAGTGGCTCATCGCCACGTAGGGGATGCCGGCCTCGAAACAGGCGGCGTTGCACCAGTGCTCGATCTCGTGCGCGGGCCAGTCGGCGGCGTCGACGACCAGGTCGGCCCCGGCGACCAGCTCCCCCAGCTGCGCCTGGCTCTCGACCCGCCGCGGCACCGTCCGCACCTCCATCCGCGAGTTGAACCCCCGCAACCGGTCCGCCGTCGCCTCGACCTTGAGCCGCCCGATGTCCGCCTCGAAGTACTGGACCTGGCGGTTGAGGTTGCTCTCCTCCACCCGGTCGCCGTCGATCAGCCACAGCTCCCCCACCCCCACGCAGGCAAGCTCCAGCGCGGTCCGTCCGCCGAGGCCGCCGACGCCTACCACCGCGACCCGCGCCTCCCGCAGCCGCGCCTGGCATTCCGACGGCGTCGGCCCGTCGCCGACGCGCAGGTCACTGAAGTAGCGCAGCTGCCGATCGAAGCGCTCCCGATCCCCCGGCGGCACCCGCTCGTCATCCGCGGCGTCCTCGAGCAGGTCCAGCTCCTGCATCTGCGCGACGACGTTGCGGACCTCCTCGGCGCCGAAACGAGCCTCGAGCTCCTCCTGCGAGCTGCTGCCGTCGAAGGCTTCCAGCAGAGTCCTTTCCTGCTCGTCCGGACATTGGATCCGAACATCCTCGGCGCTGGCGCGCATGAGGATCAGATCTCCCTCCGGAGCCTCGACCTGTTCGATGGTTCTCTTCAAGCGAAGCCGCACACCAATCCCCTTCCACC
>DASZDI010000042.1:0-9174 GCA_035942135.1 Solirubrobacterales bacterium
GAGGGGTATCCGTCCCTCCTACCGCAAAGCACTGCAAACGACCCGTTACCGTGGGGCGATGCCAACCCCCCGCCGTCCCCGGCTCCCCAGGGAGCTGTTCGAGACCCGCAGCCATGCCTGGCATTCGCTCGGGCTGGGCGACGAGCTGGCGCCGAAGTTCTCGAAACGGCAGTTCGGGGGCCTGCTGCTGGCGCTGCTGGTGCTGGCCGGGACGCTGTTCGTCTACTACAACCGCAAGGAGATCGCGCCGGGGTACGGGGAGTGGGTCCGGTACGGGACGGTGATCGTCCTCGTCATCGTCGGCTCGGCAGCGACGCATTGGCTGGTGCGGGGGCTCTCGCCCCGCCTCTACCGCCGGCTCGACCCGGCCACGGCGGGCACAACCGGCTTCGTCGTCCGCCGGCTGGCGACGACCGCGGTGGTGATCCTGGCGCTGCGGATCGCCGGCGTCAACGCGAGCACCCTGGCCGTCGGCGGTGCCTTCACGGCGGTGCTGCTGGGCCTCGCCGCGCAGCAGGCGATGAGCGGGATCTTCGCCGGCGTCGTCCTCCAGAGCACGCGGCCGTTCCGCGTCGGCGAACGGGTGCGCCTGGTCGGCGGCGGCGTCGCGGGCTCGCTCGAGGGCACCGTCACCTCGCTCGGGCTCTTCTACACGACCCTCAGCCAGGGGGCCGACCGGCTGCTGGTCCCCAACAGCGTCCTCCTCAGCCTCGTCGTCGTGCCGCTGCGGGAGCCCGACAAGGTCGACGTCCGCGCCCGCTTCCCGGCCCAGGCGAGCCCGCAGCAGATCGAGGAGCGGCTGCTGCGGGCGATCACCGTCCCCACCCGCTACAAGCCGACCGTCTCGCTGGAGGAGTTCGACACCGAGGGGGTGGTCTTCCGGATCTGCGCCACTCCCCTGCGCCCCGAGGACGGCTCGCAGCTCGCCGAGGAGGTGCTCGAGGCGCTGCGGCGGGAGGAAACCGCCGAATCGCGCCGCCCTCAGGCCGCCGACCCCTCCTAGCCCGCCGACCCCTTCCTAGTCGCCGGCGAAGAGCAGGATCGCCAGGTTGACGACGATCGCCAGGGGGGTGATCACCAGGGCGATCGTGCGGAAGAACTTGGCGAAGCCGCCGCGGTAGCGGACGCTCTCGAAGAGGCCGAGGCCGACGACGTGGGCGAGGTTGGCGAGGGCGACGCCGATCGCGATCAGGATCGCCACCGCTTCCCAGCCGGACTCGTGGCCGGCGCCGGAGGCGACCGCGGCGGCGAGGACGGCGACGACGATCGTGCCGAACAGGCCCGCAGCCATCCCGGCGAAGTCGGAGCGGGTCATGCCGGGCACGTAGGCGCCGCCGGCGACTTCCTTGTCGGCGATCGGGTTGACCAGGCCCTGGCCGGCCCTGTCGGTCTCGACGACGCGGTCGGACTGCCCGCCGCCCTTGAGGACGACCAGCCGCAGCGGCGGCTCCAGCGATTCCTTGGCGTGGTCGAAGAGCCCGTCCTCGTACCACTGGGTTTCGCCCTCGGCGTGCTCGAAGATCACCACCTCGTCGGCCGGGCCTTTCAGCAGCGCGTCCTGGGCGGCCTGGACCGGGTCGGGGTCGCCGACCTCGCCGTCGGCCTCGAGGCCGCTCGCCTGCAGCAGCTTGAGGTTCTTCTCCAGCCGCTCCTCGGCCTGTTTCTTCGGCTCGTCGATGTCCCCCATCGTGTGCCGGAACGGGCTGGCCTCGACGGCGGGGACGACGACGCGCACCTCGACGCCGTCGCCGTTGGAGTTCGCCTGGAGCTGCTCCACCGGCTCGGTGCCGTGGAGCTCGTCGGTGACGATCGCGATCACTCGATGGGGCATGTCCGGCCTCCTACTGGTTTTTGCGAATCGCCTGGTCGGCGTCGTCGTGAATCGCCTGGTCCGGTTCGCCGAAGGCGGTGTCGGTCGGCTCCTCCGGCGCTCCGGCGTCGCGATTGGGGAAGCGTTTCTGGTCGCCGTGGGCGGCGTTGTCGATCAGCTGCTGCTCGGCCAGCTCGAAGCCCTCCGCCTGCCCCTCGCCGCCCTCGACCACCGGGCGGTCGGCGGGGTCGATGCCGTCGTCGGGGACGCGGCCGCCGATCTCGGCCGCTTCGGCGGCTGCCGCTTCGGCCTCTTCCTCGGCGATCGGGTCGGTCTGGCGCTCCGCTTCGGCGCGGGCCACCTCGGCCTCGTCGCGGTTGGCTCCGGTCTCGCTCATGACGGCCGCCTCTCTCCCCAGATGCCGGTGGGGGTCTCGTTCTCGTGCTGGGGCTGACGGCCGGGCTGCTCCGGCGGCGCCAGTTTCTCGTCGGCGCGCCGGCTCATCCCCGCGTAGGCGAGGAAGGCGACGAAGCCGATCGCGAAGATGATCAGCGCGAAGATCGGCGACCACGCCACGGCGACCAACGCCAGCAGGACGATCAGGACAATCGGTATCGCGTACATGCCCGGCGGTTACCCCTGCCGAGCAGGCACGAAACTCCGTCTCTCCCCGTTTTCCCCCCGGTCGCGAACGGGTAGCCGCAGAGGAGCCAAAGCACCCGACAGAAGGAGCGACGATGGGGACTCAAGAGGCCGGGAACATCACCGGCACCAAGGACAAGGACTACAACGTCATCTGGTTCGTCGAGCAGTGCCTCAGCAACGTGCTGCGCCTCGAGACCTACATCGAAGACGCCGAGCGGGACGGGGACTCCGACCTCGCCGACTTCTTCCGCCGCGCTCAGGAGACGAGCCGGAAGGGCGCCGAGCAGGGCAAAGACCTGCTGCGCCAGCGCCTCTCGTCCTGAGGGACGCCGACGCCTCGGTCGGCCCGGCTAGGAGCCGGTGCTGACCGAGGCGGTGTCGGCCGTGCTGCGACCGGCCATCCATCCGGCCGCGGCGCCGAGAACGCCGCCGAGGCCGAGCAGGGTGACCGCCCGGGCGGGATCTCGCCTCAGCTTCGAGGCGGTGCCGTGGGCAGTGTGCTTGGCGGCCGACTTGACCGCCTTGCGGGCGAGGGTCTTCTTGATCGATGACATGCCCGACCTCTACCCGGCGCCCCTGTCGCTACACCGGCTGCGCCATCGAGAGCCCTTGCCGCAGTGAGATCGCGTTGGGGGGCGCGAATTCCTCCCAGTCGTTGTTGAGGTAGGCGAAGACCTCGCGGCGCGAGCGCCAGGCGGCGATCCGGCGGCGCCAGTGGTCGAGCTCGGTGCGCGAGTAGTTGCCGTTGCGGCCGCGGGCGCCGTGGTGCAGGCGCAGGTAGGCGATCTCCCCGGCGGGCTTTGCCTCCGGCAGCGGCCGGCGGCCGTCGTGGGGGATCACCAGCGAGGCGCCGTGCTGCTCGAGCAGCCGCCGCACGGGAGGCACGAACCAGCTCGCGTGGCGGAACTCGAAGCAGTGGCGGGCCGGCGGCAGCAGCTCCAGGGTCTCGCGCAGGACCTCGTCGTCGCGGTGGAAGCTGCCGGGCAGCTGCCAGAGCACCGGCCCCAGCTTGCCGCTCTCGCGCAGCGGCTCCAGCGGCTCCCAGAAGCGCTCCAGCCCCTGCTCGATCTCCCGCAGCCGGCGGATGTGGGTGAGGTAGCGGCTCCCCTTCACCGCGAAGAGGAAGCCCGGCGGGGTGCGCTCGACCCATCCCTCGACCGTCGAGCGCTTGATCAGCCGGTAGAAGGTCGCGTTGACCTCGACCGTGTCGAAGAGCTCGGCGTAGCGCTCCAGCCAGCGCGCCTGGGGCACCCCCTCGTAGATGCCGTGGCGCCAGGAGGCGTAGACCCAACCCGAGCAACCGATCCGCACATCCTTCACTTCTCACCTCCGTTTACGCCTTCCGCGGCGCGGGGTACCGGTTCCCGGTCCCCCTACCCGAGAGGCCCCATCGACTATGCGGTTGAACGCAATCCTCGACGTCGACGGCACCCTCGTCGACACCAACTACCACCACGCCCTCGCCTGGCACCGGGCCCTGCACGCGCACGGGCACCGGGTGCAGATGTGGAAGGTCCACCGCCACATCGGCATGGGCGGCGACCAGATCCTCGACGCCCTGATCGGCGCGGAGGCCGCGGCGGCCGACGGGGAGGCGGTCCGCGCCGCCGAGGCCGAGGCCTACAAGGAGCTGATCGGCGAAGTCGAGCCGCTGGAGGGTGCTCGCGAGCTGATCGAGAAGCTGCACGACGACGGCGCCACGGTGATCCTCGCCAGCTCCGCCAAGCAGGAGGAGGTCGACCACTACCTCGACCTGCTCGACGCGCGTGAGCTGGTCGACGGCTGGACCACCTCCGCCGACGTCGAGAGCACCAAGCCCGACCCGGACCTGATCCTGGCGGCGCTGGAGAAGGTCGACGAGGAGAAGCCGACGGTGATGGTCGGGGACTCGGTCTGGGACGTGAAGGCGGCGACGGCCGCCGGGGTCTCCACCTTGGCCGTCCTCACCGGCGGCTTCTCGGAGGCCGAGCTGCGCGAGGCGGGGGCGGCGCAGGTGGTGGAGTCGATCGGCGAGCTGCGGATCGACTCCGAGTCGTTGGACACCGTCGCCAATTAACCGCTGCGAAAGGCCCGACCGGAGCGCTGTTTGCGCCCGTTTCAGCTACTAAGCCCAAATATTGGGGTTGGCCACGCTGTCCAGATAAGAGAGGTTTTGCCCGAAACCCAGTCGACTAGCCAGAATCGATTGGAGAGGGGATCGAGTGTCAGAGCAACGGCGGGACCGCATCGATCAAGAACTGGTCAAGGCGCTTTCCCACCCGATCCGGGTGGAGATCCTCGAATCCCTGCAGGGGCGGATAGCGAGCCCGAGCGAACTATCCCGGGAGCTGAAGGCGAGCCTCGGGGTGGTCTCCTACCACGCGAACACGCTGGTCAGGTGCGGCTGCCTCGAACTGGTCCACACCGAACCGCGGCGCGGCGCGGTCGAGCACTTCTTCGGCATCACCCCACGCTCCTCGATCGGCCACCAGGACTGGCGGCAGGTGCCGCCGGCCCTGCGCGGGGAGATCACCGGCGCCGCCGTCGAGGCGTTCATCGAGGTGGCGGCCTCGGCCCTGGAAGCGGGCACAATCGACGCCCGCGACGACACCACGCTGAGCTGGATGCCGCTCACCGTCGACGACGAGGGCTGGCGGGAAATCGCGAAGATCATGGAGGGCGCCTCGCGCCAGGTCGCCGAGGCCCATGCCCGCAGCGCCAAGCGGCTGGCCGGGGCGAAGGGCACCTCGATCGTCGTCGGGCTCGCCGCCTTCGAAGCCGGAAGGCCGGTCAGCTAGCTCCGGCGACGGCCTTCTCGAGCTGCTTCTTGCTCATCTTCGAGCGGCCTTCGATCCCCAGCTTCTTGGCGTCGTTGTAGAGCTGTTCGCGGGTGCGGCCGCCGGGGCCGTTGCCCGACTGCTTGCCGCCCCGGCTGCTCGCCGAGCGGCCCTTGGTCGAGCTGCGCGAGGAGCTCTTCGACTCGCCCGCGCGCGCCTTTTCCTTGTTGACGGCCCGGGCCGCGATCTCCTCGGCCCGTTTCTCCGAGCGGCCCGCTTCCTTCTCGCTCTTCTTGACGTGCTCGTACTGGCGGGCCCGCTTGCTGCCTTTCTTGACTCCGCGCGGTGGCATCGCGAATCGAGGCGAAGGCTCAGCGCAGAGCGGCCTGCGAGGGGGCGGAGCTGCTCGCCGGGGCAGCGCCGGCCTGCGCCGCGGTCCGCTGCCGCTGCCAGCCGAGCTCGAAGGTCAGGGGCACCTGAACCTTCTCTTTCGCCAGGCACCTCGGGCAGGAGGTCCATGACGACGCCGCCTGAGCCGAATATCCACTTCCACAGTTGTCACACCGAAACATGGCCTCTTCTCCCGTCTGTCTAAACCCGTCGGAACCGTGACTACCCCGGGGACAAAAGGGCAAAACATCCTTTCCTTCTGCCCAGGGGGTAGCGTTGAACGCCATGCACGAGCCGCAGGAACTCGAGCTCTGGCGCTACCTGAGGAGTCAGCGCGACCTCGCCGAGCGCCTGATCGAGGGCGGCTCCCTGCCCCAGGTCGCCCCCCGCTTCCTCGAAATCGTCGCCGACCTGCTCCGCTGGGAGGCGGCGGCGATGTGGCAGGTGGTCGACCCGGCCGAGCCGCTGCGGCTGATCTCCACCTGGAGCACCCCGGACCTCGACGCGCAGCCGCTCTGGCGACGCAGCCGGGAGCTCAACTTCAGGCGCGGGACGGGGCTGCCGGGCGACGCCTGGGAGACCGGGCAGATCGCGCTCGCCCCCAACTACCGCGACTACCCGACCACGGCCCCCCGCCACGAGGTCTCCGCTCAGCTCGGGCTGCAGGCGGCGCTGGCGATCCCGGTGCCGGTCGGCGCGCCCGAGCAGGTCCTCGCGATCGCCGAGTTCCACACCCTCGCCTTCAACCCCCAGTCCGAGGAGCTGCTGGCGCTGCTCGCCACCTTCGCCGACCAGCTCGGCACCTTCATCGCGAAGCGGCGGGCGGAGGAGAAGAGCGCCGAAGCCGAGCGCTTCCGCCAGCACCTCGCCGAGGTCGTCCGCGGCACCCAGGACGCGGTCCTGAGCAAGGACCTGGACGGGATCGTCACCAGCTGGAACCCGGCCGCCGTGCGCCTCTACGGCTACACCGCCGAAGAAGCGGTCGGGCGCCACGTCTCCTTCATCGTCCCGCCCGACCACAAAGACGAGGAGAAAACGATCCTCGACCGGGTGAAGCGGGGCGAGCGGCTGGAGACCTACGAGACCGAACGGATGCGCGCCGACGGCGCCCGCATCTCCGTCTCCCTCACCGTCTCGCCGATCCGCAGCCCGCTGCGGGGCCTGATCGGCGTCTCCGTCGTCGCCCGCGACATCACCGCCGAGATGCGGCGGCGCCGGGCCCAGGAGTTCCTGATCGCCGCCAGCCGCCTCCTCGACACCTCGCTCGACCCGGTCGAGACCGCCCGCACGATCGTCTCCACCGCGGTGCCGGAGCTGGCCGAGCTCTGTCTGATCGACTTCCGCCGGCCCGACGGCTGGCTCGGCGACAGCGTCGTCGCCGGGGCCAACCCGGAAATGGCGGCGAGGCTGGAAAAAATCCGCCGGGACTCCCCCCTCGACCCGGCGGGCGAGCACCCGGTGGCGCAGGTGCTGCGGCTGAACCAGCCGATGATCTGGCGCGACCTGAAGGCGCCGGAGGTGGTCGACAAGGTCGCCCAGGGGGCCGAGCACCTGCAACTGATGCACGACGCGGGCTACAACTCGGCGGCGGTGGTGCCGCTGATCGCCCGCGGGCGCACCCTCGGCGCCCTCTCCTTCCTCCACGCCTTCGGCAACCTCCGCTACGACCCCGACGACCTCGAGTTCCTCGCCGAGCTCGGGGACCGGGCGGCGATGGCGCTCGACAACGCCCGCCTCTACAGGGAGCGCGACCGGGTCGCCAAAAGCCTGCAGCGCGGCCTCCGTCCCCCCCACCCCGCCGAGATCCCCGGGCTCGAGATCTCCGTCGTCTTCGAGGCGGCGGGCGAGGGGATCGAGATCGGCGGCGACCTCTACGACGTCCTTCCCTGCGAGGACGGCTGCTGGATCCTGGTCGGCGACGTCGCCGGCAAGGGCAGCTCCGCGGCCGGCGTCTCGGTCGCGGTCCGCCACTCGGTCCGCGGCCTCACCCGCGAGATCGCCGAGCCCGACGAGGTGCTGGCGCGGGTCAACGACCTGCTCCTCTCCGGCGACAGCCTCAACGACTTCGCCACCGCCTCGCTGGCGCGGCTGCGCCGCGACGAGACCGGCTGGCTCCTGGTCCTCGCCTCGGCCGGCCATCCGCCCGCCGCGGTGACCAGCGCGCAGGGGCCGGAGCTGCTCGGCGGCGGCTCGGTGCTGGGAGCGTGGCGGGAGGCGAACGTCGAGCGGCACGAGCGCAGGCTGGCGCCGGACGAGACCCTCGCCCTCTGCACCGACGGCTGGCTGGAGGCAGGCCCGGTCGCCTCGCACAAAGGGCCGGAGGCCTTCGCCGAGGTGACGCAGGCCCTCTCCGGGCTGCAGCTGGAGGAGATGACCGAGCGGCTGCGGGCCGACGCGGTCGTCCGCAGTTCGGGGGCGCTGCGCGACGACCTCGTCGTCCTCGCCGTCCGCCCCCGGGCGACCTCGGACGAGGATGCCGAGGCGCCGCGGGAGCTGGCGGTCGGCGCCGGCTAGGAGCCGGCGCCGCCGAAAGCGCTTCTAGCTTTTCGCGGCGGCTTTGCGGCCGCCGGCTTTTTTGGCCCTGCTTTTGCCGCCGGCTTTTTTCGCCCCGCCGGATTTTTTCGCGGCGGTCGCTTTTTTCGCGGCGGTCGCTTTTTTGGCACCGCCGGTTTTTTTCGCCGTCGCTTTCGGACGCGAGGCGGTTTTTTTCGCCGCTTTCCTGGGTTTGCGGGCCGGCGCGGCGGCACGGCGCTGGGCGGCTGGGATGTCGGCTTTGACGACGGCGTTGGTCAGCTGCTTGACCTGGCCCTGGAGGAAGCCCGCCATCCGTTCCTCCTCGCGGCGGATCGCTTTCGCCAGTTTCGCCGTCTCGGAGTCGTTGACTTTTTCGGCCAGGGTCTGGATCGCGAGGTAGGTGGCGATCTCCTCGTGCTCGTTCCAGTACTCGGTCTTGGCGTTCTTGAGCAGTTTCTCCTGCTCGCTGTCGCCGCGGATCATGTGCATCGGCCCCTTCGCCGCCGCGGTCAGTTTGCCGACCGTGCTCTGCAGGGTCTGGCCGCCGCCGCCGAGTTTCTTGATCCGGCGCTCGACCTGTTTGGCGTGCGATTTGGTCTCTTTGAGGTGCTGTTTGAGACGTTTCTGGTACGGACCTTTGGGGGTCATCGCGATATGGGCCTGCAGCGAAACTTCCAGTTCGCGCTCCTTGCCGTAGGCCTCGCTCAGGTACTGGACCAACTTCGCGTCACGCTCGTTCATGTCCGCCATCGAAGACTGCGCCTCCTCTTGCTCGCTCGTTGATGCGTCTACGTACCCAGCGCCCTTTGGGTGAAACTGGGGTGCGGGAGGGTAGTGGCTCGCCGTGCGTTTCCTCGCCCGCCTCATAGTCGCCCTCCGTTTCCTCATCGTCCCGGCTTGGATCGCAGGGGCGATCCTGGTCACGATCCACCTCCCGTCGATCTTCACTTCCGAAGCGAGCGACCTCGGCAGCCTGCTGCCGCCGGACTCGGAGGCGATCCAGGTCGAAGAAAAGGCGATCGACGTCTTCGGGGTGCCCGTCCTCAGCCGCACGATGGT
>DASZDI010000043.1:0-4577 GCA_035942135.1 Solirubrobacterales bacterium
CCTGCTCGACGCTCCAGCTGCCGCCGCCGGCGAGGAGGGCGCCGAGGCGGAGGCCGAGCAGGGTCCGGCCCTGGCGCTGCGGCGCCGCCAGCAGGCGGTCGACGAGCAGCTCCAGGGCGCGATCGAGCTGGCGCCCGGCAGTCCCTTCCGGCAGCTCGATCTCCTCGACCAGCTCCTCGTGCGGCGTCCGCGGCCGCAGCGGCTCCTCTTCCCCGTGGCAGAGGCGCAGCGCCCGCAGGCCGAGCGGGCCGAAGCGATCAGCGACCTGGTCGGCGGAGAGGCGGGCGAAGGCCCGCAGGGTCTCGACCCCGAGCCGCTCCAGCGCCTCGATCAGCTCCTCGGCCTCGCGCTCGGGCACCCCGAGCCGCGTCCGCAGCGCCGCCACCGGGACCGGCCGCGGCCAACCGACGGCGGCGAGGAAGGCGGCGAGGCGGGTGCGCCCGGTCGCCAGCTGCCGCTCCTCGCCGACCGCGCGCCGCGCCGCCGCGAGGACGCCGGCCGAGTCGCCGCCGTAGAGGCCGCGCAGCCCGTCGACCGCGAAGAAGGCCTCCCCCGGCCGCTCCGACTCGACTGCGGCGCCGAGCCCCTCCAGCGCCCGCACCATCGCCTCGGTCGCCTCCGCCGCCTCGACCGGATCGGGTAACCCGCCGTCCGCCGCCGGCGAAGAGGCGCGCCCGGGCCGAGGCCCCCCGGCACGACCCGGGCGCAGGTGAGCCGCCAGGCGTTTGTCGATGACGCAGGCGAGCTCCATACGAACGTATGTTCGTGTGTCCGCCCAACGATAGCAAGCTCACTTGAGGTGAACTGCAAACTTCTTAATCTGAGGCGGGGAGCGGGTTTGCTCAGCCCTGGCGGGCGACCTTCGCGGCCTCGGCGCTGCCGAGGTACGGCGTCAAGGTGAACTCGACCAGGTCCGGGAGCAACGCCTCCAGCTCCTCGGTCCGCTCGGCGAAGATGCGGCGGGAGATCAACGAGACCATGCCGCCGACCAGGGCCTCCTCGGTGCTCGGCGAGAGGCCGGAGAGGACTTCGGCCGAGCGCCCCTTCCGGCCCGCTTCGAAGTAGGGGACCAGGCTCTGGATCGCGGCGTCGTAGCGCTCGATCACGACCGGGCCGGCGACCAGCGCCTCGACCATGCTGAGCCGGGCGAGGTGCGGCTCGGCGCTGAGGAACTCGAGCATCGCGGCGATCCCGGCGCGGATCGCCTGCGGCCACTCCTCCTCTTGGTCGAAGGCCTCCCCGACCCGCTTGCGCAGCTCGGTCATCACCGTCTCGTAGGCCGAGACGAAGCACTCGTCCTTGCTGCTGAAGTGCTCGTAGAAGGTGCGGCGGGAGACCGCCGCGTGGCGGGTGATGTGGGCGATCGTGGTCCCGGCGTAGCCGTTTTCGGCGACCGCCTCGGCGAGGCCGGCGATCAGGCGCTCGCGCTGGTTGCGGGCGACGAACTCGCGCGGCAGGCCGTGCCGTCCCGGGGGCAGCCGGGCGAGCTCAGGCGGATACTCAGGAGACTCCACGGAAGGGTTGACTGGGTCCGTCAAGAGAACCGACGATACCGATCCAGACGAGCGGGACTCGGTCTGGCTAACTGGCCAGTTTTTTGAGCCCATGGCTTAACTCGGCAGCGGGAGCCCTCCGGCCCCACCGCCCTCCTCGGCAGCAGTTGCACCCCGGGCCGCCTCCACCCCGAGGTAGGGGGTGAGGGCGAACTCGACCAGTTCCGGAAGAAGCCCGTAGATGCCTCCGGTCTCGGCGAGCAGAAGCCGCTGGTAGACGATCCAGAAGATCCCGCCGATGATCGCCTCCTCGAGCGTCTCCGGCAGCTTCTCCTTGTACGGGGAGACCTCGCGCCCGAGCCGGAAGAGGCCGACGAACGTCTGCAGCGACTCCTCGTAGTACTTGAGCGAGGCCGCCCCGGCGGCGAGGGCCTCGACCATGCAGCTGCGGGCGAGCGCCGGCTCCTCCTCGACGTAGCGGAGGAAGGCGCCGAGGCCGGCCTCGACCTGCTGCGGCCAGCCCTCGCTCTCGTCGGCGGCCTCGACCACGCGGGTCAGCGCACTGGACATCGCGTACTCCTGCGCGGCGAGGAAGCAGACCTCTTTCGAGTCGAAGTTCTCGTAGAAGGTGCGGCGGGCGATCTTCGCCCGCTTGACGATGTCGGCGACCGTCACCGCCCGGTAGCCCTGGACGCAGATCTCCTCGGCGAGGGCGGCGATGATCCGCGCCCGCTGGTGCTGAGCGATGAACTCGCGCGGAAGCGGCTCCTGTCCGGGCAGTGGACGCGTTGTTGACCTAGAGGCCACGAACGAAACAGTACCTGAGCTGTCACCCGGGGGTGCAGGCTTCCCCGACCGGATACCGTTTAGGTACCGAAAGGTAGACAAGCCGTTTTATCAATCTATTTCGAACCGAGCGGGGATCTTGATCGAAAAGCGCAACCGCATCCTCCAGGGGATGCTCCAGGTCGTTGGAGCCCAGGGGTACGAGCAGACCTCGGTTCAAGACGTGCTCGCCAGCGCCGGCCTCCACCGGCAGGCGTTCTACGACGCCTTCGACGGCAAGGAGGACTGCTATCTGGAGGCATTGGACGCCGGGTCTGCCTGGGTGGAGCTGGCGATGCGGGAGGCGGCGACGGGAGAGACGACCTGGCGCGGGCAGCTCCGCGGCGCCCTGACCGGGCTGCTCGACTTCCTCGACGAGCAGCCCGAGGTCGGGCGGGCGCTGCTGGTCGAGGTCCACGCCGCCGGGCCGCGGGCGGTGGGGAAGCGAACAGAGGCGATGGAGCGGGCGGCGACGCACGTCGACCTGGCGCGGGACGAAGGCAGCGGGGTCGCCCCCGCGATCTCGGCCGAGGCGGTGGTCGCCGGCATCCTCGCCGTCCTCCACGCGCGCTTGGCGGCGCGCCAGGCGAGTGACTTTGCGCGGCTGCTGCCCGAGTTGATGTACCTCGCGGTGCTCCCTTATTTCGGGTCCGAGGTGGCCACCGCCGAAATGCGCCAGGGGACGGGTTAGCTCAGGTTCCGGCCCCGTGGCGGCCCTCGCCGGCGGCGAAGCGGGCGGCCCCTCGGGCCGCGACGTCGAGGACCTCGCCGCCGAGTCGGCGCTCCAGCTCCAGGCCCTCGGCGAGGGGCAGGCCGGCGCCCTCCAGCGCCGCCCGGCGGTCGCTCAGCATCGTCTCCTGCGGGAAGGAGGCGAGCCGCTCGGCCAGCTCCAGCGCCCGCTCCAGGTGGGCCCCCGGCTCGACCAGCTCGTTGACGAGGCCGATCCGCAGCGCCTCCTCGGCATCGACGGCGCGGCCGGTGAGGATCATCTCCAGCGCCCGGCCCGTCCCGACCACCCGCGGCAGCCGCTGCGTGCCGCCGTCGACCAGCGGCACCCCCCAGCGCCGCTCGAAGCAGCCGAAGACCGAGCCCGGGGTGGCGAGGCGCAGGTCGCACCACAGCGCCAGCTCGAGGCCGCCCGCGAGGCACCAGCCGTCGATCGCCGCGATCGTCGGCTTCGACGGGGTCAGGCGGGTGAAGCCGAGCGGGCCGGCCGGATCCTCGAGGTCGAGGTCGAGCGCCTTCAGGTCGGCGCCGGCGCAGAACGCCTCGCCGCCGGCGCCGGTCAGCACCAGCACCCTCGCCCCGTCGTCGCGCTCGAACTCCTCGAGCCCCGCCCGCAGCGCCCGGGCGGCGGCCGCGTCGATCGCGTTGCGCCGCTGCGGACGGTCGATCGTCAGCACGGCGGCCGCCCCACGGCGTTCGTAGCGAACCTCCGAGCTGCTCATCCCCCGATCCTCCCACAGCCCCACCGCTACGAAAGCTTGCGGCAAAGAGCACTGATTAAATCTGTACGGATGAGGTTTATCTCGGAACAGAGCAGTACTTCCCCGCCCGCGGTGGCCACGCTCGGCCGCCTCGGAGGCCTCAGCGCCGCCGAGGCCGACCGCGGGGAACGGGCGCTCTGGCTCTCCGGCAGCGGCTACCGGGCGGCCCTCTTCCACCTCGGGGCGCTGACCCGCCTCAACGAGCTCGGGCTGCTGGCGCAGGTGCGGACGGTCGGCGCGGTCGCGGGCGGCAGCATCGTCGCGGCCCTGCTGGCGACGCGGGTGCCCTGGCCCCTCGACGGCGCCCACCGCGACTGGCCCGAGCAGGTGGCGCGGCCGCTGCGGGAGATCGCCCGCCGCAACGCCCGGACGATCTTCCGCAGGCCCTTCCCGGGGACGGCCGAGGCGGCGCGGGAGGAGCGCTACGCGCGGGCGCTGGTGGAGTCGCTGGGAGGCGAGTCGGGATCGGGCCCCAACTTCGTCTTCGGGGCCTCGGGGCTGACGCTGAGCGGGCTCGCGGCGGGCTGGGAGGAGAGCGTCGAGTGGGAGCTCGGCGGCTCGGCCCACCCGCCCGGCTATCGGCCGGCCCTGGTCGAGGAGGCGATCACGGCGGTCCGCACCGACCTCGACCCCGTCAGCGAGGCGGAGCAGGCGGTGCTGGAGAACCACGGCTACCTGCTCGCCGACGCGGCCCTGCGGGAGCAGGGACTGGTCAGCGCGGGCGGGGTCGAGGGCCTGCCGCCGGAGCCGCCCCACCCGCGCTGGATGAGCG
>DASZDI010000044.1:0-1558 GCA_035942135.1 Solirubrobacterales bacterium
TCCATGTAGACGCAGGGGCCGGGGTCGAACATGGTGCCGCGCTCGGCCAGGGCGATGACGGCGATCGCGCTCGGCATCCCCAGGGCGCAGAGGCGGGTCCCCTCGAGCGGGTCGACGGCGATGTCGACCACCGGCGGGGTGCCGTCGCCGATCTTCTCGCCGTTGTAGAGCATCGGCGCCTCGTCCTTCTCGCCCTCGCCGATGACGACCATCCCGTCCATCGCGACCGAGTCGAGGACGTGGCGCATCGCGTCGACGGCGGCCTGGTCGGCGGCGATCTTGTCGCCCCGCCCGACCCAGCGGGCGGAAGCGAGCGCGGCGGCCTCGGTGACGCGGACGAGCTCCAGGGCGAGGTTGCGATCCGGCTTGGTGGCTGGGGTGGCCTCCATCTGCCCGCACCCTATTACGCGGGCGGAAGGTAGGGTCACGCCATGGACCGCTGGGGACTGACGCTGCCGCTGCCGGGCACGGCGCTGGCCGACCACGAGGAGCACGTCAAGCGCGCCGAGGCGGTCGGCTACACTGACCTCTGGACGGGGGAGACGGCGGGGCCGGACGGGTTCACGCCGCTGGCGTTGAGCGCGGCCTGGACCGAGCGGGCGCGGCTGGGGACCGGGATCGTCGGCGTCTTCCAGCGCGGGCCGGCGCTGCTGGCCCAGCAGGCGGCGGCGCTCGCCGACGCCTCCGAGGGGCGCTTCGTCCTCGGGCTCGGCTCCTCCTCGGACCGCATCGTCGAAGGCTGGAACGGGATCCCCTTCGAGCGGCCGCTGAGCAGGGTGCGGGAGACGCTCGACTTCCTGGGCCCGGCGCTGGCGGGAGAGCGCACCTCCTCCGGCTTCAAGCTCGAACAGAAGCCCGCGCACCGGGTCCCGATCGTGCTGGCGGCGCTGCGGGGAAAGATGCTGGAGCTGGCGGTCGAGCGCGCCGACGGCGCCTTCACCAACTTCCTGCCACTGGCGGGCCTGCCGAAGGTGACCGCGCAGCTGCGGGACGCGCCGGGGGGCTTCGAGCTGCTCTGCCGCTTCTTCTGCATCCCCGGCGAGCGCGAGGCCGTCGAGCCGCTCGCCCGCTTCATGTTCTCCTCCTACATCACCGTCCCCGTCTACGCGGACTTCTACCGCTGGCTCGGCTACGGCGAGCAGATCGAGCCGATGGTCCAGGCCTGGGAAGCCGGCGACCGCCAGGCCGCGGCCGCCGCGGCACCATGGGAGGCGATCGAGGACATGTTCATCTTTGGCACGCCGGAGCAGATGAAGGAGCGGCTCGCGGCCTTCGTCGAGGGCGGCATCACCCTGCCGATCCTCACCCCGATCGTGGCGCCGGACAAGCTGGCGGAGACGATCGAGGGGCTGGCGCCTAACTGAGCAGCTTGCAGGGGGTGCCGGTGGAGGGTCTCCCGGAGCACCTCCGCCGAGAGAGTCGCCGCTGGCTGACGCCTCAGACGCCACCGGCTCGGCTCCGTGCTGAGTACCGGGAGACCCTCCACCGGCACCCCCTGCAAGCGAGCTCCGCAGGACGCCAGGGTGCGGCAGCTTCTACGCGAGATCCGCGGCTCCAT
>DASZDI010000045.1:0-2135 GCA_035942135.1 Solirubrobacterales bacterium
TCCTCAGCAATGCGAAACGCCGGCAGGGCCGCGCCGCCTTCGATCCCGTCCACATCAACTCGATCGAGCCGCGCGGCTCCGAGGAAGTGGTGATCTCGACCCGCCACACCGACGCCGTCTACGGGATCGACCGCTCCAGCGGCGAGATCCGCTGGAAGGTGGGCGGCAGCAAGACGGGCGCTTCGCTGCGCATCCTCGGCGACCCGGCCAGCAAGCTGCTCGGGGGCCAGCACGACGCCCGCATCGCCGAGGACGGCAGCCTCAGCGTCTATGACAACGGCAAGGACCGCCCTCGCCGCCCGCGGGTGGTCTTCTACCGCCTCGACCTCGGCCGAGGGATCGCGCGCTACCTCGGCCAGCTCAACGATCCGGCGGTGAGCGCCAGCCACTGCTGCGGCTCCGCCCGGCAGCTCGCCGGCGGCGGCTGGCTGGTGAGCTGGGGAGACAACCCCCTCGTCACCGCCTTCGACGCCCAGGAGCGCATCGTCTTCCGGCTGGAGCTTGCCGCCTCGTCCTTCCGGGCCGTCCCCGTCCCCCCGGGCGCGGTGAGCATCGCCGAGCTGGACCGAGGGCTGGAGGCGATGGAGCCCGACTGACGCATGCCGGAGGAGGGACTCGAACCCCCCGACACGCGGATGATGGACGCGATTCCCTCCATGCAGGTTCCCGATGGACGGCAGACGAGTGGATCGAGAGGCGGCCGAGCGCATCGGCCGCAACACGTTCATGGCTCGCCGCCTCCTGGAGACCTTCGGGGTCGTCGCCTGAACAAGGGGTTTTCAAGCGCCAGGGCCTCCGGTACCCTTGAAGGGCGACGCGGCGGACCAGGCGCCAACTCGTCCTGAAATAGCGAGACAAGCGATTCGGCCCGCATGGCCGGCTCCGCGGGCCTCCATCGGAAAGCAAGTCGATCCGGAGGTTCCCTTGTCAGCGCTTCAGTGCCCTAGTTGTGGTCTTCGAGTCTCAAGTCGCCAGGCGCCTCAAGCCTGTCCGCGCTGCATCGTTCGCCGCCGCGGGCGCTTCGGGCTTTTGCCGGTGCCCGCGATCGTCCTGTCCCGGAGGCCGGTGCGCTCTCTCCCGGAGGAGCGAAATGCGCACCTTTAGGATCAGCGAGCGCGACCTGGACGCGAAATGCCGCGAGGTTCGCCTCGAGGGGGAGCTCGACCTCTCCGTCGCCGACCGGTTTCAGCAGCGACTCGACGCCGCTGCCGGGGAGGGCGTCGATGTCCTGGTCTGCCTTGAGGAATGCGATTTCATCGATTCGTCCGGGATTGCGGTGATCGTCCTGGCCCACCGAGTGGCGACGGGTAAAGGTCGGCACCTGGTCGTCTGCCATCCCTCCCCTGAGGTAAGCCGGATCCTCGCGATAACCGGCCTGATCGAGGAGGGCATCGTCGTCGACGGCAGCGACGCGGGGTCGACCGAGCGATTCGGACACGTGGTCGGCCATTCCCTCCTGCACGTCGATCAGCTGCCCATGCGCAGGGATCCCTGAGTTTCCTGCGCAGGCCGTTGGGGTAGCCGAGGGATGCTCCGAAGCGGATCGTCCCAGGGTTACCAGTCGGGGGAAACGAGTTCGGGGATTAGCTCTGATCCAGATCAGCGCAGTCTCGTCCAGGGTCTCGCGCCGGTCTCGGAAAATTGAAAATCCCAATGAGGAGGAACCACTGATGGAGTCAGCAACGGCCCGAGCCGGTACCGCGGGCGCAGGTGAGCGCTCCGAGAGACGAGGCGTGGTCCGCCGTCTCTCGACGGAGACCAAGCAGGCGTTCAAGACGACGGAGTTCTGGGCGATGGTGGCCGTGATCGTCGGCATCCTCATCGCCGCCGCGATGATCAAGGGTGGCGACACCGCTCCCGGCACCGACGAGTTCATCGCCCGGCAGGCATGGCTCTACGTCGCCATCGTCGCCGTCGGCTACATGATCAGCCGCGGCCTGGCGAAGTCCGGCTCGAAGGAGCCGTATGACGCCGACCGCGACGACCGCGACCCGCCTCGGCACTAGCCACCGCGGAACAGCTGCACCTCGGGGAGCGCGCTTTCGGGCGCGCCCCCTTTCATGGACGCCGATCCGCTTCGCGAATGTCACTCCGATTCGACGGTCCCAGCTCTCAGCGCTACTCTGGATGGGCAG
>DASZDI010000046.1:0-1896 GCA_035942135.1 Solirubrobacterales bacterium
CCCCCGGGGAGCTCGCGGAGGCGGCGGAAAGCATCCTCGGCCAGTTCCCCGCCGACGAATACCCCCACCTCGCCGAGACGATCACCGAGCACATCACGAAATCCGGTTACGACTACGCGGACGAGTTCCAGTTCGGCCTGGACCTGCTCCTCGACGGCCTCGAGCGGCTTCGCGGCACGACCGACGCATGAGACGCACCTGTCCATTTCGACCAGAGCCGTTCGTAGTGCGGGTGAGGGCGGGATGTGCCCGCCGAACGCCAGGAGGTACGCGATGACGAAGTATCTGTTGTCCACGCACACGGTCGAGGACGAGACGCGGGAGCCGAGGACCGAGGAGGAGATGCATGAGCTCGGCCGCCGGATCGGGGCCATCGAGCGGGAGATGAAGTCGAGCGGCGCCTGGGCTTTCTCGGGTCGCTTGCACGAGCCCGACACCGCGACAGTCGTCCGCGTGTCGGACGGCGAGGTGGTGACGACCGACGGCCCCTTTGCGGAGTCGAAGGAGCACCTCGCCGGCTTCTACATCATCGAGGCCGAGGACCTCGACGCCGCGCTCGGCTGGGCCGGCAAGGTTGCGGACGCAACCAACCATCCGATCGAGGTCTGGCCGTTCGCGGATACTCAGAGCTGAGCCTTGCCGACGATCGACGAGGCCCAGATCGGCCAGATCTTCCGCGAGGAGTCCGGCCGGTCGGTGGCCACCCTGATCCGCATCTTCGGTGACATCGACGTCGCCGAGGACGCCGTGCAGGAGGCGTTCACCGTCGCCCTGGACAAGTGGTCTGCCGAGGGCCTGCCGCCCAACCCCGGCGGCTGGATCACGACGACCGCCCGCAACCGGGCCATCAACCGCCTGCGCCGCGAGTCGCGCGGTCGGGAACTGCTCAGCGAGGTGGCGGTGCTCTCGCCCGGGAACGACGATCCCAGCATACCCGAGGAGGTGGGACCCGTGCAGGATGACCGGCTTCGCCTCATCTTCACCTGCTGCCACCCGGCACTCTCCACAGAAGCGCAGGTGGCGCTCACCCTCCGACTGCTCGGCGGCCTCTCGACGGAGGAGGTCGCAAGATCCTTCCTGGTGGCCGAACCGACGATGGCGCAACGTCTCGTGCGTGCCAAGCGCAAGATCAAGGCCGCCCGAATCCCCTACCGCGTGCCGGAGGATCACGAGCTGCCCAACCGCCTGGGCCCCGTGCTGGCCGTCGTCTACCTCGTCTACAACGCCGGGCTGAACAGTCCAGCCGAACCAGGTCTCTGCCCGGAGGCGATCCGGCTGTCGCGGATCCTGGCGAAGCTCATGCCCGATGAGCCGGAGGTGGCCGGGCTGCTGGCGCTGTTGCTCCTGACCGAGTCCCGTCGCGCCTCGCGAACGCGTCCCGACGGCTCCCTCGTGCTGCTCGGCGAGCAGGACCGCAGACGATGGGATCGGGCCTTGATCGAGGAAGGTCAGGCGATCGTCCGCCGGTGCCTTCGCCGCAACCAGCCCGGCGCGTACCAGCTCCAGGCCGCCATCAACGCCGTTCATGCAGACGCATCCACGTTCGAGGAAACCGACTGGCCGCAGATCGTCGCCCTCTACGACCAGTTGCTCGCTGTCGCCCCCACGCCGGTCGTGGCCCTCAACCGCGCCATCGCCATCGGCGAGGTGCAGGGCCCCGCCGCTGCGCTGGCGCTGGTGGACGATCTGGACTTGTACAACTACCACCCGTTCCACGCCACGCGGGCCGATCTGCTTCGGCGGCTGGGCCGACACAGCGAGGCCGCGGCCGCCTACGAGCGCGCGGCCGCCATGGCACCGACGGACGCAGAGCGGGACTTTCTCAGGCTCGGTGGACGAGCTTCGCGCTGAGCGAACCCGTGCCTTCGAGCAAGGCTTTGAGTCAGTGGTCAGCCA
>DASZDI010000047.1:0-1598 GCA_035942135.1 Solirubrobacterales bacterium
CGAATCCGGGCCGCAGCGGCCAGAAGCGCCGGGCGAAGGGTGCCAGCAGCCGCCAGAACGGTTCCCCCCTCAACGCGCCGAGCTCGGCGGGCCTCCCCCCTTCGTCACCTGCGGCGGAGGCGGGGCGGGGGCCGGCGACGGACAGCCCTTCTCGCCCCCCCTCGTCCACGGGACTCGCGTCGGGGGCTGCGAAGGCGGGGTCGTGGTAGATGAGCTGCACGGTGGGCCTCGGGCTGCCTAACTCCAGCGCGAGGTCGAGTGTGCGCCCGTCGCTCAGCAGAACCTTCGAAGGCTGCACGCAGGGCCCCGCCGGCGGGAGCTCGACGTTAAGGAACAGGAGGCGCGTCTGCTGCTCGCTGAAGACCTCGACGAACTTGATCGGCTCGGCCAGGTCAAGGACGAGCCGCATGTCGTTGAACTCCGAGCTGACCCGCCGCGACCCCTGCGCGTAGCCGTTGACCGAGATGCACAGCTCGCTCGGCTTGTGCTCGAAGACCTCGCCGGCCTCGCGCCGCCAGCGCCTCAGCGTGCGGCGGGCCGCCGTCCCGCCGCCCCCGCCGCCGCCCGCCGTCCCGCCGTCGTCGTCGCCGCCGCCCTTCTTCTTCACGTCTCGTATGAGTGTGTCCATAGGATAGCGTTCCGCCAGCGAGGGGAGGCCGAGTAGTGTGTTGGCCGCGTCGAGGCAGACGGGGCAGCTCACGAGGTGCGCCAGCGGCTCGCAGGCGACCGACTCATCGCCTTCGAGGTACAGGCCGCGAATCCGCGCCGGCGACAGGCATTCGCCGCGGCGCGAACGGAAGATCATCTCGCGCAGGCCCGCGAGTGCGTCGTCGTCAGCGCGCGGGAGCGGCGCGTCGCCGGCCCCCGACGCGGCGGGCCTCTCGCCCAGCAGCGACAGGGCGCCCGGTCTCTCCAGGAAGAGCTTCACCTCGTTGCGCGCCGTCAGGAGCTGGATGTCTACCGCCTTGCGCGAGACTTTGAGGAGCCGGACGATCTCGCTCGGGTAGTAGCCGTGGAAGAAGCGGAGGATGAGGACGCTCGCCGCCTTCGACTTCTCCTTCCGCACGCAGACGTAATCGCACACGCGGCGCAACTCGTCGCGCGCCTGGAGGCGGGCCTGGGGGTCCGCCGCGCGCAGCCCCAGCTCGGCCGAGTCGAACTCCACGATGGAGAGCTGCCGCAGCCCCGCGCGGGTCGCGCGCCGGAGCTGCGACAGGTGGAGGTTGCGGAGCATCGTGTAGACGTAACCCTCGACGTTTTCGATAGACTCGAAGTCGGGCTGCCGGAGGGTGAAGAGGAGGAAGAGGTCGTGCAGCAGGTCTTCGGCCGCCGCGCGGTCGCCGCCCGTCAGGTGTAGCGACCACTCCAGCATCCGCCCGTAGCGCTGCGCGAAAAAGTCTTCGGGGCTGATGGCGATTAGACGAGGGTTCAGCATGAAAAGGGTTAAAGGCCCTGGGCCCGGGGTCGGAAAACTGCGTTCTGACACGACCCGCCGCCGCGACATCGAGCTGTCGGGAGGGAGACCGACGGGTAGGGCGCGGCCTCGACCGCCGGGCCGTTGAAAGCGTCTCTGCCTATAAAGACTCCCGCGCGCGCCC
>DASZDI010000048.1:0-4822 GCA_035942135.1 Solirubrobacterales bacterium
CGCTCGGCTTCGGCTTCCGCTGCGGCTTCCTCGGCCTGCTGCACATGGAGATCGTGCGCGAGCGGCTGGAGCGCGAGTACGACCTCGACCTGCTGGCGACGACGCCGAACGTGCGCTACGAGGTCAACCTCACCAACGGCGAGCACAAGGAGGTCCACAGCCCGACCGAGCTGCCCGATCCCGGCACGATCGAGACGATCGAAGAGCCCTACATCCGCGCCACGATCATCTGCCCGAAAGAGCAGGTCGGGGCGGTGATGGAGCTCTGCCAGGCGCGCCGCGGCACCCACGTCGACATGCACTTCCTCAGCCCGCAGCGGGTGCAGATCCGCTACGACCTGCCGCTGGCGGAAATCGTCCTCGACTTCTTCGACCTCCTGAAGAGCAACACCCGCGGCTACGCCTCGCTCGACTACGAGCCGATCGGCAACCGCGTCTCCGACCTGGTCAAGGTCGACATCCTGCTCGCCGGCGACAAGGTCGACGCGCTCTCGATCATCGTCTTCCGGGACTTCGCCTACGAGCAGGGCAAGCGCCTGGTCGGGCGGCTGCGCAAGACGATCCCGCGCCAGCTCTTCGACGTCCCGGTCCAGGCGGCGGTCGGCTCCAACATCCTCGCCCGCGAGACGGTCAAGGCCCTGCGCAAGGACGTCACCGCGAAGCTCTACGGCGGCGACGTCACCCGCAAGAACAAGCTGCTGAAGAAGCAGAAAGCAGGGAAGAAGCGGATGAAGGCCGTGGGGCGGGTCGAAGTGCCGCAGGAGGCGTTCCTGGCGGTGCTCGAGATCGACGAATAGGGGTCGGGCACCCCTCTCGCTTAACTTTTTCGAGGTCGGGTGCGGCCGTCCGAGTCTCGGCGCGCCGAAAAAGTACAAGACGCTCCGAGGGGTGCCCGACCCCTGTTCGGCGAGTCCATAGACTCCCGGCTCATGGCACTCAAGACCGATGCGGTGGGCAAGGAATGGGCCCCGAGCACCTATCAGGTGGGGCGAGAGAAGATCAGGGAGTACGCGAATGCGCTGGGGATCGACAACCCGGTCCACTTCGACGTCGAGGCGGCCCGCGCTGCCGGCTTCCGCGACGTGCCGGCGCCGCCGATGTTCGCGGTCGTCTACAACAGCCCGGCGGTCGCTCCGGCGATGTTCGACCCCGAGGTGGCGATGAACTTCGCGGCGATGGTCCACGGCGGCCAGCAGTTCGAGTGGGACGAGCCGGCCTGCTCGGGCGACGAGGTCACCACCACCGCCAAGTGCCTCTCGATCGAGGAGAGGGACGGCAAAGGCTTCTACGTGTTCGAGACCAACTCGGTCAACCAGGACGGCGCGCAGGTCGTGCGCGGAACCTGGACGCTGATCGTCAGGGGGGTATGAGATGGCCGATCTGAACGTCGGAGACCAGGTCCCGGAGCTGCGGGTGACCCCGGACAAGTACCTGCCGCACCGCTACGCGGGCGCCTCGGGGGACTTCAACCCGATCCACATCGACGACGAGTTCGCCAAAGCCGTCGGCCTGCCGCGCAACATCCTCCACGGCCTCTACTCGATGGGCCTGGTCGCGAAAGCCAACGCGGCCCTGGCGGGCGGCGACCCGCGGGCGCTGAAGCGCCTCTCGGTGCAGATGCGTGGGATGGGCGTGCCGGAGCAGGAGATCGTCGTCACCGGCACGGTCAAGTCGGTCGAGGGCGACCGCGTCGTCGTCGACACCGTCGCCTCCCAGGGCGAGACGCAGATCATCAAGAACGCCGAGGCGGAGCTCGAGCTGTAGCGGGGCGGAGGGCGTGGGTGTCCCTCTCGCTCAACTTTTTCGCGGCTCGTCTTCGGTCGTCCGAGGTTGAGCTCCGCCGAAAAAGTACAAGCCGCTCCGAGGGACACCCACGCCCTCCGCTCGGCGGCGCTGGGCGATCTCGAAGCTGATCAGGAACGGGGGCGTTGGAGTGGTTTCTAGAATGGGCTTTGTGCTTTCCGAGCGGCAAGAGCTGATCCTTCGCCTGGTCGTCGACGCCTACCTCGACTCGGCGCGGCCGGTGCCGTCGAAGGAGGTTGCGGAGCGGCCGGAGGTGGAGTGGGGGCCTTCGACCGTGCGGGCCGAGCTGGCGGCGCTGGAGGCGGCGGGCTACCTCACCCATCCCCATACCTCCGCTGGCCGGGTGCCGACCGACACCGGCTACCGGCACTACGTCGACCTGATGCTGGAGTCGGGGACGATGCCGGTCGAGCCGCCGAGCGCCGAGCTGGAGACCTCGCGCCTGCGGCGCGAGGTCGACGAGGCGATGCGGGAGACGACCGTGGCGCTCGCCCAGGTGACCGACCTGGTGGCGATGGCGACGGCGCCGCAGCGCAGCCTGACCGCGACGATCCACCGGGTCGAGGTACTGCGCCTGCAGCCGAACAAGGTGGTGGTGATCGCGATCGCCTCGACCGGCGACGTCACCCGCCGCATCTTCGAATTCGATCGCCCGGTCGACCGCGGCCTGGTCGAGTGGGCCTCCAGCTACCTCAACGAGTCCCTCTCCGGGCTGGGCGTGGGGGCGCGGATGATCGCCACCCGCCTCACCGACCCCGGGCTGAGCGGGGTCGAGGCCGAGTTCGTCGCCACCCTCGGCAGCACCTTCACCGATTTCGTTGCCGAAGACGGCGGCGAGCTCTACGTCGAGGGCGCCTCGCGCCTGCTCTCCGACGCCCACCTGCCCGACCTGCCCCGGGCCGACGAGCTGATGACGGCGCTGGAGCGGCGCGCCGACGTGCTGCGGATGCTGCGCTCCTCGCTCGACGAGCGCTCGGTCTTCTTCTGGATCGGCGGCGAGAACCCGCAGCCGGAGCTGCGCTCGGTCAGCGTGATCGGCGCCAACTACGGCCTCGGCCACCGCAACCTCGGCGCCGTCGGGGTGGTCGGGCCGCTGCGGATGGACTACGCGACCGCGATCGCCTCGGTCCGCCACGCTGCCCGCGAGCTCTCCCGCTACTTCGAGACGGTCTACGGCAGCTAACCGATGGCGCGCGACTACTACGAGGTCCTCGGGGTCTCCCGGGACGCGAGCGAGACCGAGGTCAAGAAGGCGTTCCGGCGGCTGGCGCGGGAGCTGCACCCCGACGTCAACAAGGAGCCCGACGCGGAGGAGCGCTTCAAGGAGGCGGCTGAGGCCTACGAGGTGCTCTCCGACACCGAGCGCCGTCGCACCTACGACGCCTACGGGCACGAGGGGCTGCGCTCCGGCGGCTTCGATCCCGGGGCGGGCTTCGGCTCGATCGACGACCTCTTCCAGTCGATCTTCGGCGGTGGCTTCGGCGGCGGCCGGGGGGCGGCCGTCGGGGGCGACGTGGCGATCGCGGTCGAGGTCGAGCTGGCCGAGGTCGCGACCGGCGCCCGCCGCGAGGTCACCTACGACGTCGTCGCCTCCTGCGAGCACTGCCGCGGCAACGGGGCCGAGCCGGGGACGCCGATCTCGACCTGCGACCGCTGCGGCGGCGCCGGGGAGCTGCGGCAGGTGACGCGGACGCCGTTCGGGCAGATGGTCCGCAGCGCCGCCTGCGACGTCTGCGGCGGCGCCGGCAAAGTCCCGGAGACGCCGTGCGAGGTCTGCGGCGGCAGCGGCCGCACCCGCCAGAGCCGGACCAGCGCGATCGAAGTCCCGCCCGGGATCGAGGACGGGCAGCGGATGCGGATCTCCGGGGCCGGCCACGCCGGCGAAGCGGGCGCTCCCGCGGGCGACCTCTACGTCGAGGTGCGGGTGGCCGAGGACGAGCGCTTCCAGCGCCACGGCAGCGACCTCGTCAGCGTCGTCTCGATCCCCGCCACCGAGGCGATGCTCGGGACCACGGTGACGGTGCCGACCCTCGACGGCGAGGAGGAGATCGAGGTGGCGCCGGGGACGCAGCCGGGCCACGAGGAGGTGCTGCGCGGGGCGGGGCTGCCCGGCCTCGGCGGCCGTCGTCGCGGCAACCAGCGGGTGATCTTCGAGGTCATCGTCCCGACCAACCTCAGCGAGGAGCAGCGCGAGATCGCCGAGCGCCTCGACGAGACGCTGGAGGACGGCAACCTCTCGCCGCGGCAGGGCGAGGGCCTCTTCTCCCGGGTCCGCAGGGCCTTCGGTTGACGGCAGCCCCTTGATCCGCCTCGCCGTCCGCTGCGCGCCCGAGCAGGCCGAGCTGGTCCTCGCCGAGCTGACGGTGCTGGCCCCGAACGGGGTCGAGGAGGAGCAGGGTCCGGGCTACGTCGAGTACGCGATCTACGGCGGCGAGGGGGAGCTGCCGGAGCTGGGCGACCTCGACGCCGCGGTCGGCGGCGGCCGGGTCGAGGTCAGCGCCACCGAGGTCCCCGACGACTGGGCCGACCGCTGGCGCGACTTCCACAAGCCCCTGCTCGTCGCCGACCGCCTCTGGCTGCGCCCCTCCTGGGAGCCGCCCCGCGAGGGCACGATCGACGTCGTCGTCGACCCCGGCCAGGCCTTCGGCACCGGCGCCCACCCGACCACGCGGCTCTGCCTCGAGTTCCTCTGCGAGCTTGAGGCGGCCGGGGAGGCTGGGGGGGAACTTGTGGATCTCGGAACCGGCTCGGGCGTCCTGGCGATAGCGGCCGCAAAGCTCGGCTGGAACCCGGTCTGTGGGTACGACCACGAGGCAGCTGCGCTCGAGGCAGCGGCAGCTAACGCTGAGGTCAACGGCGTCCAGTTGGACCTGGAACGCATGAACCTGCGCGAACGACTCCCAGATCTGGCACCCGTCGTCGTCGCCAACATGACCGCCCCCATCCTGCGGGCCGTCGCTGCTCAGCTTCAGGAGCGGATCGGGAGCCGGGGGGTGACTCGGCGGAGCCTCCCCGCTGT
>DASZDI010000049.1:0-6935 GCA_035942135.1 Solirubrobacterales bacterium
TCCACGACCCTTCCGCCACACCGTGCGCACCACCCGCGCGCCCAGACCCGCCACGCTTCAAGCGTGACTACGGCACCCCCTGTTGACGGGCCTGAAATACCCCTATATGGAGGAGAATCGGCCCGTCAACGAGAGAGCGGCTCGGTTGACCGGTCCCTCGCTCGGCTTGCCGCGCGGCAGCATGGGGTGGTTGCTCTGTGGCAGCTGGCGGACTTTGGTCTGAGCGCCAAAGTCGTCGACAAGCGTGTCGCGGCCGGGAGGATGCATCGGATCCATCAAGGTGTCTACGCGGTGGGGCATCCGCTTCTCACCATGCACGGCCATCGAATGGCAGCTGTGTTGGCCTGCGGGTCGGAAGCGGTCCTGTCGCATCGTTCGGCAGCGGCGCTGTGGGGGATTCGGGAGGACAGCCGCAACCGCATCGACGTGACCGCGCCAGGTCGCCGAGGCCGCATCCCGGCCGGGATCGACGCCCATCGCCACGGTTCGCTGCGGCCAGCCGACAGGACCCTTGTGGATGGGATTCCCTGCACCTCTGTGTCCCGCACCTTGCTGGACCTTGCTGCCGTCGTCACCTACCGCCAGCTTCGCTACGCGGTGAAGCAGGCGGAAGTGGAGCGGCTGTTCGACCTCGCCTCGGTGAACGAGCTCCTGGCCCGCAGCAAGCGGCGACGTGGAATCGCCCGGTTGAGGCGGGCTATCGCTCATCACGACCCGCGGGAACAGCTCACCCGTCGCGAGCTCGAGGCCAGGTTCCTGGCGCTGTGCAGGAATGCCGGGCTCCCGAGTCCCCAGGTCAACGGCCACCTGGTCGTCGAAGGGATCTCGATGATGCCGGATTTCATCTGGCGGGACGCCGGCTTGATCGTCGAAGCCGATAGCCGGAAGGTGCATGGGACGGTCACCGCGTTCGAGGAAGACCGTCGGCGCGACCAGCGCCTCACCGCTGCCGGCTGGACCGTGATCCGCTGCACCTGGCGGCAGGTCCTGGACGAGCCCCACCAGCTCAGCCGCACCATCCAGTCGTTGCTGCAACGGACCCACTCGGGTTGACGGGCCTGAAATACCCCTATACGGAGGAGAATCGGCCCGTCAACAGAGGGAGGCCTATTTTTTCGGCGGTTTCGGGGGGAGCGGCGGTAAGAGGGAGGCGTTGTAGTCGGCGGTGGAGAGGAAGCTGGGGCGGCGGATCTTCTTGCGGAGGGTGTTGGCGGTGCGGGGGTAGAGGTTGAGGTCGTAGGGGTTGCCGGGGCCGAAGCCGACGTAGTAGACGAGCATCCGCACGCGGGGGCGCTTGACGGTCCAGGCGATCACCTGCTTGACCCAGCGCGGGTCGTCCTCCTCGGAGACCGCCCACTCGGTCAGCGCCACCGGCATGCCGCGCCACTGCTTGCCGCGGTAGAAGCGGTTGAGGTCCTTCCAGACGGGATACTCCGAGTAGAAGTCGGTGCCGACCCAGTCGACCCAGCGGCGCCCCGGCCAGTAGTTGCCGGGGAAGTTGCCTTTGACGCGCGGCGAGCCGCCGGGGAGGGGGCTCCAGACGATGCTCACCGGCGCCGCGGGCAGGCTCACGGGCGGCAGGCCTTTGGTTCGGTTGACCGGCGGCAGGCCGATTTCCGCCAGGGTCGCGTTGACGCCTTCCAGGCTCTGGCCGCCGCGGACGATCGCGGAGATGCGGCGGAAGGCCTGCTTGTACCAGCCGGTGGTGTGTTCGCCGCCTTTCTGTGCGCCCTCGCAGTCGACCGCCGACCAGGCGTTGAGGCAGCGGTTCGGCTCGCCCAGCGGGCGGATGTAGGCGGGCAGCCCCGTCCGCGCGAAGAAGTCGTTGAGCTGCAGCAGGTAGTCGTCGCCGCCGCCGAGGGCGATCTGCGCCGGGGTGATCAGCTCCGCCAGCGTCTGGTCGTCGGCGGTGGAGATGTGGAGGATCGGCCTGGTCGCGGTTTCGCGCCAGCGTTCGTAGGCCTCGTTGAGGCTGTTGCCCCAGGGGTGGAAGGTCGCCAGCAGCGCCGGGTGCTTGGCGGTGAAGGCGGCGAATTCGTTGAACTCGGCGGTGGTACCGCGGTCGCTGACGCCGAGGAAGACGTTCGGCTTCGGCGGCACCAGGGAGAGCGCGGCGGCCTGCCCGGGCACCAGGAGCAGCGCCGCCACGGCGGCCGCTCCGAACAGTCTCTTAAGCGCTCTCCAGTACATCGCCCATCCTTCGCGGTTCGACTCCGAGGGCCTGCGCGTCGGCGGTGCCCCGCTCGCTGACCATCGAGACCTCCATCAGCTCGGCCTCCTCCCAGGTAGCGAACACGGCCTCGCCGAAAAGGGTGCGCAATGCGATCAAGCCGGCGCGGACCAGCCCCAGCGGCATGTGCACCAGCGGCCGCGGCCGGCCGGCGATCCGGCTGACCAGGTCGGACATCTGGTCGTAGGTGAGCGTGTCCGGCCCGGCCAGCTCGTAGCGCCTGGTCGTCTCGCCCGCGCCCCGCTCGCGGTCGAGCGCGGCGACGACGCAGCGCGCCACGTCCTCGGCCCAGATCGGCTGGAAGCACGCCTGCCCCTCGCCGGAGACGGGCAGCACCGGCAGGAAGGAGAAGCGCCGCAGCAGGGTGATCCAGGGGTCGCTGTGGTCGTAGACGATCGAGGGCGCGAAGACGGTCGTCCGCAGCGGCGAGGAGAGGACCGCCTGCTCGGCCAGCCACTTGGCGCGGAAGAACCGGGTCCGCTGCGCCGCCTGGGCGTCGAGGGCGCTGAAGAAGTGGAAGCTCTCGACCCCGCTGCGCTCGGCCGCCCGCAGCAGCCGCACCGTCGCCAGCCCGTTCAGCTCCTCGATCCGCTTCGGCGGCTGGTCCCGGATCGAGGCCGCCAGGTGGACCACGGTGTCGACCCCGCGCAGCGCCTGGCGGACCAGGTAGGGGTCCGACATCTCGCCCAGGTCCCCCAGCGCGATCTGCACGTCGACCCGCCGCGCCCCCAGCCGCCGCGGCTCCCGGACCAGGCAGCGGACCTCCTCGCCGCGCTCCAACAGCAGCGGCAACAGCCGCGATCCGACGCTTCCGGTTGCCCCCGTCAACAGCAGCATGGCCGCATCATCCCTAAAATGAGCCCTCGCGCTTGGCCGGGGCACCCGGCAGGCACCCCGGAAAACGAGCTAGGAGAACCCTCGAAATGACCTACGTCATCGCCGAGCCGTGCATTGGCCAGAAGGACAACTCGTGCGTCGAGGTTTGTCCCGTCGACTGCATCCACCCGACGCCTGACGAGGCCGATTACGACAACGTCGAGCAGCTCTACATCGACCCGGACGAGTGCATCGACTGCGATGCCTGCGTCGAGGCTTGCCCGGTGGACGCTTGCTTTGCGGAGGATCAGCTTCCGGCGGAGTGGGCGAAATTTGCGGAGATCAACGCTAACTACTTCAAGAATCAGGCTGCGTAGGTGAGAGGGGGCGGGTGCCCCTTCTCCAGACACATCTCGCCTATGGCTCGATGTTGAGTGTCTGGGGAAGGGGCACCCGCCCCCTCTCGTACTTCTGGCGTTCTTTTGCTGATTAGGGACGGGGCTGGTTAGTAGCCGGTGGGGTGGCGGGCTACGAAGGGGCCGCTGGCGGCGGCTCTTAGGGATTTGTGCCAGGAGGGGCCGGTGCCGTTGGTGTTGCCGGCGGTGTCCCAGCGGAGGCCGGCTATTACGGCGTAGGCGTGGCCGCCGTTGGCGTAGACGGTGATCCAGCGGCCTTTGCCGGGGGCGCCCCAGCCGGCTAGGGAGCCGGAGGGCATGGGGGTGTCTATGAGGTTGGCGCCGTGGAGGGCGAAGCTGACGGCGCCGGAGCAGTCGTAGCCGCGGTCCCACCAGCGGCCGTGGCCGCCGCCGTAGATGTAGGGCTTGGTGTGGATCTTGTTCGCGGCGGCGATCACCCGCTTCACGGCCGCCGGTGCGTTGGTGGGCGGGATTGCGCGGCCGTTGACCAGCATCGCCTTGCCGGGAGGGCCGGTCGGGGTCGCTTCCGAGGCGGTCGAGCCGACGCCACCGGGGGTGGTCGCCTGGGCCGGTGCGGCCAGGACGAGCAAGGCCGCTACCAGGGCCAGTGCCGTTAGAGACATCGATAAAAAGCAAAGGGCGGGCGCTTTCCGGGCCGCCCCAAGGACGTGCGTCATTCACTCCTCCTTCGTCGGCCTGCGGGGTTAGCTGACGGGCTGGCGCTGAAGGAGCCTGCGCCCCCACCCTCGGGTGGGCTCGCCCCTGGAACTTGGTTCCCCCGCTCCCCGGCTCTTCTTAGCCAGGGATTAGGCGTTTATGTGCAGATCTTAACCCGAGAAGATGGCGAAGGTTTCTCTTCGCCTGTGTGGTCTCCGTCACTTAACGCCGAGTCTGCGACTCGCTGCGTCGGGCGCTACTGGACGACCGGGAGCGGCGTGCCGCCCACCGGCGGGGCTTCCGCGGCGGCGGGGGTCGACTGCAGCACCGGCAGCTCCTGCGGCGTCATCGCGACGATGCCGCGGGCCGCCTGCCGGATCGCCTGCGAGGCGGGGGCGTCGGGCTCGGCGATGACCAGCGGCGAGCCGCCGTCGGCGTGCTCGCGCAGCGGCTCGGAGAGCGGCACCTTGCCGAGCAGCGGCACGTCCAGTTCGTCGGAGAGCAGCTGGCCGCCGCCCTCGCCGAAGATCGTGAAGCGCTCCCCGCCCGGCGTCGTGAAGCCGGACATGTTCTCGATCACGCCGAGGATCTCGAGGTCGAATTTGCTCGCCATCTCGGCGCCGCGCCGGGCCACCGACTGGGCCGCCGGCTGCGGCGTGGTGACGACCACGAACTTGGCCTGCGGCAGCAGCTGGGCGAGGGTCATCGAGACGTCGCCGGTGCCGGGGGGCAGGTCGAGGAGCAGGTACTCGAGCTCGTCCCAGGCGACGTCCTCGAGGAACTGCTGGATCGCCTTGTGCAGCATCGGGCCGCGCCAGACGACCGCCGAGTTGTCCTCGACGAAGAAGCCGATCGACATCACCTTGACCCCGCTCGGCGAGTCCAGCGGCAGGATTTTGCGCTCGCCGTTGACCTCGGGCTTGCGGTTGACCCCGAGCATGCGCGGGATCGAGTAGCCGTAGACGTCGCAGTCGAGCGCCCCGGCCGGGTGGCCTTCGGCGGTCAGCGCCGCGGCCAGGTTGGCGGTCATCGTCGACTTGCCAACCCCGCCCTTGCCGGAGGAGACGCAGATCACGTTCTTCACCTTCGCCAGCGCGCCCTGCGGCAGCTTGCCGCGGCCGAGGGTCTTCTGCAGAGCGCCTTTCTCCTCGTCGGAGAGGACGTCGAAGCCGACCGCGACCTCGGTCACGCCTTCGAGCTGGGAGACGTTCTGGGCGACGGCCTGTTCGAAGTGCGAGCGGATCGGGCAGCCCGCGGTGGTCAGGGAGACGACGACCTCGACGCGGCCGCTCTCCTTGACGTCGATCGAGCGGACCATGCCCAACTCGACGATCGAGCGCCGCAGCTCGGGGTCGATCACGGCGCGCAGCTTCTCGGTTATCTGGTCCTGCGTCGGAAGTGGCATTGCGCCGATTCTCGCAAAGGCGCTGAGTCGGGAGTCCCGAGGGGGGAGGGGGGAGAGTTTCGGCCGCCCGGGACTTAGTCCTCTGAACGCAGTCGAGCGAAGGAGGAGCGATGTCGGGAACGAGGATTGCCGTGGGACGAAGTGTGGCGCTGGGGGTGCTGCTGGCGTTGAGCGTGCTGCTGCTGGGGGCCTCGAAGGCCGACGCCGGGAAGTTCACGGTCGCCCAGTGCGGCTGGTACGTCGGCGCCGACGCGAGCTGGGCCGACACCACCGGCGGCGTCAAGTTCCGGCCCGACGCCTACTGCGTGCCGCCCGCCGGCGCCGACCCCTTCGCGGGCGCCCACGTGAAGAGCTTCACCCGCGCCGGGGCGGGGACCGTCACCGGCACCCGCTTCGCCCGCTGGCGCTGGACCGCGCCCCCGGGAGCCTGGTTCACCCAGGTGCGGGGCTTCTGGTGGCACGCGCTGCACGACGGGATGGAGCAGCGGCTCGGCGCGGTCGACTTCGCCGGCGGCTTCCAGCCCTTCCTCGGCGCGGCGGGCACCGAGACGACGCCGCGCGAGTTCGTCGCCGGGTTCCGGACGCCGGTGGCGGCGTTCGAGGACCGGCTGCTCTGCGCGCGGGGCGCCGAGAAGTGGTGCTCGCTGGAGCCCGGCTCCTGGTCCGGCCTGCGGGCGCTGACCTTCACCCTCGAAGACCCCTCGGTCCCGGCGGCCAGGATCGGCGGCGAAATCCTCGCCGGGGGCTGGCGGCGCGGGGTGCAGAGCGCCTCGATCGAAGGGGAAGACGGCGGCTCGGGGATCCGCTTCGGCGAGACCTCGGTCGACGGGGCCCGGGTGGCGCTGACCGAGTACCCCTGCGCGAAAGCCTCGATCGGCGGCGAGTGGCGGGGGACCCGGATGCAGCCCTGCTCGTTCTTCGTCTCCGCCACCCAGTCGATCCCCACGGCGACCCTGAGCGACGGCCCGCACACCCTCGTCCACTGCACCACCGACTTCGCCCGCAACTACGGCTGCGGGCCGTCGAAGACGTTCCTGGTCGACAACAACCCGCCCGCCCATCCGCGCTCGGTCGCCCTCGCCGGGGGCGAGGGCTGGCAGCGGACCGACGACTTCGACCTCTCCTGGGCGAACCCGGACCAGGGTCCCGCGAGCCCGATCGGCGGCGCCTCCTGGCGGCTGACCGGAGCCGCCGGGTTCGACTCCGGCGTCCGCTTCGCCGCCGGGCGCAACCGCACCTCGCTCGCCGACCTGAAGGTGCCGGCCGCCGGCTCCTACCCGCTGCAGGTCTGGCTGCGGGACGAGGCCGGGAACGAGTCGCCGGCGACGGCGGTGACCGTGCCGCTGCGCTTCGACGACGTCCCGCCCACGGTCGCCTTCGCCGCCGGGGAGCTCGCGGCGACGGCGCCGAT
>DASZDI010000050.1:0-2126 GCA_035942135.1 Solirubrobacterales bacterium
TGGCCGAAGAATGGGAGATCGGACGCGAGGAGCAGGACGAGCTCGCGGTCAACTCCCACAAGAACCTCGCGGCCGCCTACGAGCGCGGCTTCCTCGACGACCTGATGACCCCCTACATCGGCCTCGACCGCGACCAGAACCTGCGCCCCGACTCCAACCTCGAGAAGCTGGCGAAGCTGAAACCGGTCTTCGGCGGCCCCGAGGGGACGATGACCGCGGCCAACTCGACGCCGCTCTCCGACGGCGCCTCGGCGGTGCTGCTCGCCTCCGAGGAGTGGGCGAAAGCGCACGACCTGCCGATCCTCGCCTACGTCAGCGAGGCGCAGACCGCCGCCGTCGACCACGTCCACAAGCGCGAAGGCCTGCTGATGGCCCCCGCCTACGCGATGCCGCGGATGCTCGACCGCGCCGGGCTGAAACTGCAGGACTTCGACTACTACGAGATCCACGAGGCCTTCGCCGCCCAGGTGCTCTGCACGCTGAAGGCTTGGGAAGACAAGGAGTTCTGCAAGGAGAAGCTCGGCCGCAAAGCGCCGCTCGGGCCGATCGACCGCAAGAAGCTCAACGTCAACGGCGGCTCGCTGGCGGTCGCCCACCCGTTCGCCGCGACCGGCGGGCGGATCGTCGCCAGCCTCGCCAAGCAACTCAACGAAGACGGCAAAGGCCGCGGCGTGATCAGCATCTGCGCCGCCGCCGGCCAGGGTGTCGTCGCGATCCTCGAGGCCCCGGGAGGTGCCAAGTAACCATGGCTGACCGCTACTCACAGGTTGTCAACGCGCCGCTCGTCGGCACCATCGCCAAGCAGCTCGGGCTGCCGCAGCCGGTCTCGCTCGACCGCTACAAGGAGGGTCAGCCGACGATCTCCGGGCCGGTGCTCTCGGGCGCCGCTCCGGCGGGCCGCCTCGGCAAAGCGATCTCCGCCGTCCTCGACAGCGTCAAGGCCGAACGGGCCGGCGCCGAGGGCAAGGCGAAGGCGCTGGTCTTCGATGCGACCGGGATCGCCGAGTCGACCGAGCTGGTCGAGCTGCAGCGCTTCTTCTACCCCGCCGTCGCCCGCCTGCAGCGCAGTGGCCGCGTGGTCGTCCTCGGGACCCCGCCGGCCGAAGCCGGCTCGGCCCTCGCCCACACCGCCCAGCGGGCGCTGGAGGGCTTCACCCGCTCGCTCGGCAAGGAGATCGGCGGCCGCGGCTCGACCGCGCAGCTCGTCTACGTCGAACCAGGCGCCGAGGACCAGCTGGAGTCGACGCTGCGCTTCCTCCTCTCCCCGAAATCGGCCTACGTCTCCGGCCAGGTGATCCGCGTCGGCAAGGGCGTCGCGCCCAGCCCGAAGATCGACTGGGAGAAGCCGCTCGCCGGCAAGGTGGCGCTGGTCACCGGCGCCTCGCGCGGGATCGGCGCCTCGATCGCCAACACCCTCGCCCGCGACGGGGCCGAAGTCGTCGGCCTCGACATCCCGCCGATGGCGGCGGACCTCAAGGAGGTGACCGAGGCGATCGGCGGCCGCTCGATCGAGCTCGACATCACCGCCGACGACGCCCCGGAGACGATCGCCGCCGAGCTCTCCGACGGGGTCGACGTCGTCGTCCACAACGCCGGCGTCACCAAAGACCGGACGATCGCGAAGATGCCGGAAGAGCGCTGGGCGCAGCTGATGGAGATCAACCTCTCCAGCGAGGAGCGGATCAACGAAGAGCTGCTGGGCAGGAAACTGCTCAACGGCAACGGGCGGATCGTCTGCGTCTCCTCGATGTCGGGGATCGCCGGCAACTCCGGCCAGACCAACTACGCCGCCTCGAAGGCCGGGGTGATCGGGATGGTCGAATCGATGGCTCCCGAAATGGCGAAACGCAAAGCGACGATCAACGCCGTTGCTCCGGGCTTCATCGAGACCCAGATGACCGCGGCAATGCCGCTCGCCACCCGCGAGGGTGGCCGCCGCACCAACAGCCTCCTCCAGGGCGGCCAGCCGGTCGACGTGGCCGAGACGATCGCGTGGTTCGTCAACCCGGCGTCAGCCGGCGTGAACGGCAACAGCGTGCGTGTCTGTGGCCAGAACTTCCTGGGCGCCTGATGGCAGAGCGCGAGCTGGACTCCATCCCGGGGCTGCGGACGCTCTACGGCAAGGC
>DASZDI010000051.1:0-1528 GCA_035942135.1 Solirubrobacterales bacterium
GGTTCCGGCGCGACGTGCCGATGCTCGTGCCGCCGGGGGCGGGGGCGTTCTTCGAGCGCCAGGGCTTCGTCGCGGTCTCGGAGCTGGCGGCGGGAGAATCGCGGCAGGTCAAGGGGGTCGCTGTCACCGCCACCGAAGCGACGCACCCGGTCAAGCGGCGCTCCGTCGCCGAGACGGAGGCGATCGGGTTCCTGGCGGGCGGTGCGCGGCGGGTCTACTTCGCCGGCGACACCGATCTCTTCGACGGCATGGAGGCTCTCGGAGGCGGGCTGGACCTTGCGCTGCTGCCGATCTGGGGCTGGGGCCCGAACCTCGGCGCCGGGCACCTCACCCCCGAGCGGGCCGCTCGCGCGGCGGCCCTGCTCGAGCCGAGGATCGCCGTCCCGATCCACTGGGGGACGCTCTATCCGGCCGGCCTCTCGCGCCTCCGCCCGCGGCCGCTGCGCCTGCCGCCGCACGAGTTCGCCGCCCGGATGCGGGAGCACGCGCCTCAGGTGGAGGTGCGGGTGCTGGCGCCGGGAGAGGCGACTGCGCTCTCGTAGCTCGAGTGCCCCAGCTCCGCGAGCCAACCTCGGAAGATCCTGTGGACCCGCTCCGCGCCGACGACCTCGTCGGCGGGCCAGGGCAGGTCGGCGTGGTGCATGACGAAGGGGAAGCCCTGCATCCCGCCGAGCCCACCGTGGGAGCCGACAAGCTCCTCGAACGCCGCGACTTCGCCGAACTCGGGCCAGAGCCTGCTGTTGATCATCAGGTCGGCGCAGTGGGGGAAGGAATCGGTGCGCCGCACGTGGTGGGCGGCGTTGGGACCGAAGGCGGCGAGCGGGTCGATCCCCTCGACCCTGTCTTCGTCGAGGAAGTTCGTCCCGGCCGCTCCGATCGCCAGCGCGCCGAAGCGCTCCGAGCGCACCAGCACGAAGCCGATCCAGGAGTGGTCGCGGAGCGCCGGGACGAGCCGGGGGTAGAGGGACTCCATCCGCTCCAGGGTCACCCGCCCCGGCTCGCGGGGGAAGCTGATCAGGCCGAGGCACCCCGAGGCCATCACCGAGAGCTCGGGGACCTCCTTGCCATGCGTCTGCTCGATCTGGCGGCGACCGTCGGGGTCGAGGGCGACCGCGCCGTCGGCGCGGCGCTCGCGGGTCGCCAGCCGCACGGTGCGCCCGGCCGCGGTGTCGTCGCGCGCCACCTCGGTCAGCCCGGCGCTCAGGTAGGAGAGCGCGTCGTCGTCGCCGCCTTCGGCGGCGATCGTGCTGTCGGGGTCGCAGGCCGAGCGGACCAGCTCCTCGAGGGTCTCCCCGTAGCGGCCGCGGAAGGTCTCGCCCTGCGACTGGCCGTGGTCGGAGAGCACCACGAGGCGATAGGGCCGGGGCGCCTCGGCGCAGGCGGTCGCGATCCGGGCGATCTGGCGGTCGAGGTCGCGCAGCACGGCAAGCGCGTCGTGGCGCTCGACCCCGGAATGGTGGGCGACCTCGTCATAGGCGAGGAAGGTGGTGTAGATCGTCGGCCGGCCGGCGAGGACGTCGCCGACCAC
>DASZDI010000052.1:0-1945 GCA_035942135.1 Solirubrobacterales bacterium
GCTCTTCACCGTCTGACGGCCACCGACCACCATCGTCACCGGCGTGTCTTCCTGGGAGACACGCAGAGGTCCCTCAAGGGCGCGTTTGATCACAGAACAAATTTACTACTTAGTGGGGGATATTCCCCCACCCCATGGTCAGATTGCACCCGCTAAGCGTTATCCGTGCCTGAGCAGGCCGCGCTCGACCAGCAGCTCGGCGACCTGGACTGCGTTGGTGGCGGCGCCCTTGCGGAGGTTGTCGGAGACGATCCAGAGGTCGAGTGCGCGCTCGTTGCCGGCGTCGCGGCGGATCCTGCCGACGTAGACCTCGTCCTTGCCCGCCGCGTCGACCGCCATCGGGTATTCGCCGCCGGCGGGGTCGTCGACGACCTTCACTCCCGGCGCGGCGGCGAGCAGCTCGCGGGCCTGCTCGGGGTCGAGCGGCTCGCGGGTTTCCACGTTGACCGCCTCGGAGTGGCCGGTTATGACGGGGACTCGGACGCAGGTGGCGCTGACCTTGATCTCCGGGTCGCCGAGGATCTTCCGGGTCTCGTTGATCAGCTTGCGCTCCTCGTCGGTGTGGTCGTCGCCGTCGGGGAAGCTGCCCGCGTGGGCGAGGACGTTGAAGGCGATCTGGTGCGGGTAGATCTCCGGCTCGGGCATCGCGTGGCCGCCGACCAGGGCTTGCGCCTGCTGCCGCAGCTCGTCGATCGCCGCCTTGCCGGTCCCGGAGACCGCCTGGTAGGTGGAGATAACGAGGCGCTCGATCCCGGCGGCGTCGTAGAGCGGTTTCAGCGCGACGACCATCTGCATCGTCGAGCAGTTGGGGTTGGCGACGATGCCGTTGTGGTCGGTGAGCGCGTCCGGGTTGACCTCGGAGACGACGAGCGGCACGTCGTCGTGCATGCGCCAGTAGCTGGTGTTGTCGACCACGGTCGCCCCGGCGGCGACCAGCTTCGGCGTCCACTCGGCGCTGATCGAGCCGCCCGCCGAGGAGAGGACGAGGTCGAGCCCCTGGATCGAGTCCTCGCTCAGGACCTGGCAGGTGAGGCTCTGCCCCTTCCACTCGATCTGCTTGCCGGCGGAGCGCTCGGAGGCGAAGGGGACCACCTCCCGGACGGGAAAGTCGCGGGAGGCGAGCAGCTCGAGGATCGTCGAGCCGACCAGGCCGGTCGCGCCCAAAACCCCGACTCTGTATCCGTCGCCGGCCATCCCTCTATGGCCCGCTCAGCCGGCGACCGTGGGCCGGTGGTCGGGGCCGCTCGGGTCCTCGGGCTGGATCGCGTCCTCGCCGAGGTCGAACGCCTTGTGGAGCGCGTTGACGGCGTCGGCGACCCGGTCGGCGGAGATGACGCACGAGATCTTGATCGGCGAGGTGGAGATCATCTCGATGTTGATCCTTTCGTCGCCGAGCACCTGGAAGACCTTCGCGGCGACGCCGGGGTGCGAGCGCATGCCGGCGCCGACGATCGAGACCTTGCCGATCCGCTCGTCGCAGAGGACCTTCAGCGAGACGTCGCCGAGGCCGGCGATCGTGTCCTTGGCGGTCAGCAGGTCGTCGCGGCCGACGGTGAAGGAGAGGTCGGCCAGCGCTTCGTCGCCGACGGGCTCGTTCTGGATGATCACGTCGACGTTGACGTTGGCGTCGGCAAGGGCGCCGAAGACGCGGCCGGCGACGCCGGGCTCGTCGCGGAGCCCGGTCAAGGTGACCCGGGCCTCCGAGTCCGAATGCGTCACTGCGGTTACGAAAGGGTTCTCCATGGTCTCTTCCTCCGAGACGACGAGGGTACCGGGACCGTCCTCGAAGCTGCTGCGGCAGTGGATCCGGACCCCGTGGTTACGCGCGTACTCGACCGAGCGCAGCTGCAGCACCCCCGCGCCCGAGGCCGACATCTCCAGCATCTCCTCGAAGGAGATGCGGTCGAGCTTGCGGGCGTCGGGGACGATCCGCGGATCGGCGCTG
>DASZDI010000053.1:0-1987 GCA_035942135.1 Solirubrobacterales bacterium
CGGTGAGCCCCGCCGCAACCGCCCCGCGCCGCGGCAGGCTGCGCCGGGCCGACTGCGCCGGGCCGGGGATCCGACGGCGGCGGCGCGGGCGCGGCTTCTCCTACGAGGACCTGGCCGGCGACCCGATCGAGGACGAGGAGACGCTGGAGCGGATCCGCCAGCTGGCGATCCCGCCGGCCTGGAAGGAGGTCTGGATCTGCCCCGACCCCTTCGGCCACATCCAGGCCACCGGCTACGACGAAGCGGGGCGCAAGCAGTACCTCTACCACGAGCGCTGGCAGCAGCGGCAGGCGGAACGGAAGTTCGAGCTGGTCCGCGAGTTCGCCCTCGAGCTGCCGAAGCTGCGGCGCGCGGTGACCGCCGACCTGCGCCGCCAGGGGATGCCGCGGGAGCGCGCCCTCGCCTGCGCCGTCCGCCTCCTCGACCTCGGCTTCTTCCGCGTCGGCAGCGAGGTCTACGCGGAGGAAAACGAGAGCTTCGGCCTCGCCACCGTGCGGCGTGAGCACGTCACGGTCAAGCGCAGCGAGATCGTCTTCGACTTCCCGGCCAAGAGCGGCCAGCGGCGGGTCCAGTCGATCCGCGACGCGGCGGCGCGGCGGGCGATCGAGGCGATGTACAGGCGCCGCAGCGGCCCCGAGGACCTGCTCGCCTACCGCGAGGGCGGCGCCTGGGTCGACGTCCGCTCCGACGACATCAACGCCTACATCCACGCGAAGATCGGCGACGAGTTCACCGCCAAGAACTTCCGCACCTGGCACGGCACCGTCCTCGCTGCGGTCGCCCTCGCCGGCGAGGAGAAGCCGCGCTCCGAAGCCGCCGCCAAGCGGGCGATCGCCGCCGCCGTCAACCAGGTCTCCGAGGCGCTCGGCAACACCCCCGCGGTCTGCCGCGCCTCCTACATCGACCCCCGCGTGCTCGACCGCTACCGCGACGGGACGACGATCAAGCCGACGGCCGGCGCCGACGGCCGGATCAGCGCGAAGCAGCGGCTGAAGATCGAGCGCGAAGTGATCGCGCTCGTCTCCTGAGCGCGGTTTCGGCCGTTCCGGCAGCGGGGAGTTGGAGGGCTCAGGCAGCCAGAGCTAGGGAAGGGCAAGAACCAGCATGAGCACGCAGCAGAGGCGCCCGTTCGCGGTCGTCACCGGGGCATCGAGCGGGATCGGCTTCGAGCTCGCCAAGGTCTTCGCCGAGAACGGCTTCGACCTCCTGATCACCGCCGAGGACGAGGAGCTCGAGGCCGCCCAGCGGGAGCTGAACCAGCTCACCGCCAGCGTCGAGTGCACCCGCCTCGACCTCTCCCGCGAGGAGGAGGTGGCGCGGCTCTACGAGCGCATCCGGGCCACCGCCCGCCCGGTCGACGTGCTCTGCCTCAACGCCGGGATCGGCCACGGCGGCGACTTCGCCCGCGAAAACGAGCTGCGCAAGGTGCTGCGGCTGATCGACCTCAACGTCCGCTCCACCGTCCACCTCTGCAAGCTGGTGGTCGAGGACATGGTCGCCTGCGACGAGGGCCGGATCCTCTTCACCTCCTCGATCGCCTCGACCATGCCCGGCTCCTACCAGGCCGCCTACAACGCCTCCAAGTCCTTCGTCCAGTCCTTCGCGCTGGCCCTGCGCAACGAGCTCAAGGACACCGACGTCACCGTCACCTCGCTGATGCCGGGGCCGACCGACACCGAGTTCTTCGAGCGGGCCGAGATGGAGGGCACCCCGATCGGCGAAGGCCCCAAGGACGACCCGGCCGACGTCGCCCGCCAGGGCTTCGAGGCGCTGATGGCGGGCAAGGAAAAGGTCGTCTCCGCCGGGCTCAAGACGAAAGCGCAGGCGACCGCAGCGAAAGTCCTGCCCGACTCGGTCAAGGCCGAACTGCACCGCAAACAGGCCCAGCCGCCGACCCCCGCCGAGCAGGAGAGACGATGAAAGCCGCCGTCTGGCACGGTCCCCGCGATGTCCGCGTCGACGAGGTCGCCGACCCGCGGATCGAGGA
>DASZDI010000054.1:0-3782 GCA_035942135.1 Solirubrobacterales bacterium
GCTCCTCGGCGAGCTCCTGCAGCTCCTCGAGCCGGCGCGCGGCCAGCACCAGCCGGTACTTCGAGGCGGCCGCGCGGGCGGTCGCCGCGCCGATACCGCTGCTGGCGCCGGTGATCAGAAGGACGGGGTCGGAAGCCATGAAGTGATTCTCGCATCCGGACGTAGTTGTTCCCGCATACCGGGAAGAACTACGTCCGGAGAGGGCTCGCGGTCCCAGGTTGCGATAATCCCGATTGCTCTTGGACCCTCAGCGGAAGCGGAAGATCCGGCTCGTCGTCGCGCTCAGCGTTGCTGTGCTGCTCGCGGTGGCGCTCGTCTACACCTCCTTCTCGGCCTCGACCGAGGCGAAGGAGCCCTCGCAGCTGCTCTCCGCCGTCCCCGGCGCCACCTACGAGATGACCGGCAGGGTGGTCAAAGGATCGGTCCGCCGCGAGGGCAGCGGCATCTCCTTCCGCGTCGTCGACCGCGACGGCAACGGCAAGAGCCTGCCGGTCACCTACGAGGGGACGGTCCCGGACCCGTTCCGCGGCGGGCGCGAGATCATCCTCACCGGGAGCGTCGAGAACGGCACCTTCGTCGGCGAGCCCGACACGTTGATCACGAAGTGCCCCTCGAAGTTCACGACCAAATCCGATGGCTAGCCTCGGCAGCGCCCTGCTGGGGCTTGCCTTCTTCGCCGCGCTGGCCGCCGCGGCGCTGGCCTTCGCCGGCCGCAACGGCGACAAGGCCCGCGTCGACCTCTCCCGCCGCATCGTCTACGGCTTCTGCGCCCTGCTCACCGCCTGCGTCGCGATCGTCGAGCTCGCCTTCGCCGGCGACGACTTCTCCTTCAACCTGGTCCAGCAGCACTCCTCGATCGAGACCCCGACCGGCTACAAGCTGGCGGCGATGTGGTCGAGCCAGGAGGGCTCGCTGTTGCTCTGGGCCTGGGTCCTCTCGATCGCCTCCAGCGCCGCCCTCTACGCGACCCGCGACAAGCTGCGCGAGGTCGTCCCCTGGGCGACCGCGGTGCTGATGGGCGTCGCCGCCTTCTTCACCGGGCTGATGCTGTTCGCGCCCGACGTCGACCCCTTCGCGACCCTGAGCCCCGTGCCCGCCAACGGGGTCGGCCTCAACCCGCTGCTCCAGCACCCGAGCATGATGATCCACCCGCCGATGCTCTACTCGGGCTACGTCGCCTTCACGGTGCCGTTCGCCTTCGCGATCGGCGCTCTCGTCACCCGCCGCGTCGACGCCGAGTGGATCCGCGCCACCCGCCGCTTCGCCCTGATCGCCTGGACCTTCCTCGGCTTCGGCCTCCTGCTCGGCGCCCGCTGGTCCTACACCGAGCTCGGCTGGGGCGGCTACTGGGCCTGGGACCCGGTCGAGAACGCGGCGCTGATGCCGTGGCTGCTCGGCACCGCCTTCCTGCATTCGATCATGGTCCAGGAGAAGCGGGGGATGCTGAAGGTCTGGAACGCCTCCCTCATCGTCGGCACCTTCTCGATGGCGCTGCTCGGCACCTTCCTCGTCCGCTCCGGCGTCCTGCAGTCGATCCACGCCTTCGGCGACAGCACCGTCGGCCCCTACATCCTCGGCCTGATCGGGGTCGTCCTGGTCGGCTCGACGGTGCTGATCGTCAGCCGCCTCGACGACCTCCGCAACGAGAAGCGGATTGACTCGCTGGCCTCCCGCGAGTCGGTCTTCCTGGTCAACAACCTGCTCCTGGTCGGCCTCGTCGCGGTGATCTTCTGGGGCACCTTCTTCCCGCTGATCTCCGAACTCTTCACCGGGGAGAAGGCCTCGTTGGCGGCTCCCTGGTTCGACGACTACACGACGCCGCTGGCGGTCCTGCTCGTCCTCTTCACCGGGATCGGGCCGCTGCTCGCCTGGCGGCGGATCAGCTGGGACTCGGCCAAGCGCGTCTTCCGGATCCCACTCGCCGTCGCCGCGGCGGTGACGCTGGGCCTGGTGCTCCTCACCGACGCCGCCGACAGCCCCTGGGCGCTGGCCCTCTTCGCCTTCGCCGCCTTCGCCCTGACCGGGCTGGCGCAGGAGTTCTGGAGCGGCGCCACCGCCCGCCGTCGGCTCTCCGGCGGCACCACCGCCACGGCACTGGCCGGCCTCGTCACCCGCAACCGCCGCCGCTACGGCGGCTACATCGTCCACGCCGGGATCGCCGTCCTGCTGATCGGCATCGCCGCCTCCTCGAGCTTCCAGACCAACCGCGACGTCGAGCTGCGGCCGGGGGAGAGCGCCGTCGTCGACGGGCGCGAGGTCACCTACGTGGAGCCGACCGTCGCCGTCGACGACCAGAAGATCACCTTCGGCTCGCTGCTGCGGGTCGAGGAAGGGGGGGAGGTCGTCGGCGAGGTGCGGCCGAGCCGCAGCTACTTCCGCCCGACCGGGCAGGAAACCGGGACGATCGGCAGCTTCTTCGCCGGCGAGGCGACCAGCGAGGTGGGGCTGGAACCGGGGCTGAAGGAGGACCTCTGGATCGCCGAGCAGCCCGACATCCGCGCGGTCCAGCAGCGGGTCCGGGAAGCGGACAAAGGCTTCGAAGCCTGCATCCAGGGAGGCCCGGGGACGCCCGACCAGTGCAAAGCGCTGGGGGCGATGATGCGCGCCGCGGCCCAGGACCCGAGCCTGCGCCCGGCGGCGCTGGAGCAGATCGCCGAGCTGCAGGCGCTGACCGCGGAGCGGGTCGCGAGGAGCTACCTCGACGACGACGTCGCCGCCACCTTCCGGATCATCGTCGACCCGCTGGTGACCTGGATGTGGATCGGCGGCCTGATCGCCCTGGCCGGGGCGCTGATCGCCCTCTGGCCCTCGCGCGGGAGGCGGCGCGGCGCCCTCGTCCGCACCGAAGCCGACGCCCGCAAGGAAGCGAAGTACCGGGAGATCCGCGACGCCGAGCTCGACCACGCCGCCGGCAAGCTCTCCGACGAGGACTTCACCGCCCTCGACGCCGAGCTGCGCCGCGAAGCGCTGGAGATCCTCGACAGCGGCAACGGGAACGGCAACGGCGCCCGGAAGCCGGAAAAGGTCGAGCAGGGCTAGACTTCCTCCCGTGGTCTACACGTTCTTCAGCATCATCCAGGTGATCGTCGCCATCGTCTTGATCTTCCTCGTGCTCCTGCACTCGGGCAAAGACGCGGGCCTCTCCGGCGCTTTCGGCATCGGCGGCGGCGGCAGCTCGATCGGCGGCGGCTCGATGGTCGAGCAGAACCTGGACCGGGCGACGGTCTTCTTCTCCGTCATCTTCGTGCTGAACACCTTCCTGCTGCTGAAGATCTAGCGGCAGACCGCGCCCCTGTCTTCATAGTAAAAGCCCTATCGATGTAGGTAGGGTCTGCCGAGGCGATCGGCAGGAAGAGCCTCCTGATGCCCCCTGTTTCCTGGGACTCCGGCAGCAACCGGGACCAGGAGAAAGGGGGTGATGTGGATGGAGATGCTCGTCCTCACATTGGTCCTGCTCTGGCTTATCCAGGGCGACCGATAGATCGCCGGGCACCGGTCCCGCGCTTCGCGGGGCCGGGCCTAAGACGCTTTGAAAAGACGAAGACCCGACGCGTTGGCCGGGTCTTCGGCGGACGGTCGCCCGTCCTCACATTAGTAGGGCCAGTCTAACGACCTGGTCCAGAGCGATCAAGGCTCCGGTTGACAAATTCTCAATCTGTGTAAAGCTCTCGGACGGATCGAGGGGATTTGACAAGGAGGGAGAGCAGTGGAGGCACACGCAGAGCACGCGCATCCCCATCACCACCACGACGACGTGGAGGTCAACGTCGGCGACTGGACCG
>DASZDI010000055.1:0-1676 GCA_035942135.1 Solirubrobacterales bacterium
GTGGGGGTCTCCCGGCACTCAACATCAAGCCGAGCCGCCCACCTTCGAGGCGTCAGCCGAAAACCGCCGCTAGCTCGGCAAGATGTGCCGGGAGACCCCCACCGGCACCCTCGCTAAGCGAAAGCTTGAGTAGCCCGCCGCCGCAGATCGGCGTTGAGCATGCCGGTTACCTCGCTGGGCCGGTGCCCGGCGGAGGGGACGGCGGCGCCGATCAGGCCGTCGGCGCGGAAGCCGTAGAGCGGGGCGACGAAGCCGAGCTCGCGGATCTTGCGGACGAGCTTGACGGCGCCCTGGGTGTCGGCGCCGGGGCCGCAGAGGACGATCGCGGTCGGGTCGAGGGCGCCGAGGGCGCGGCCGAGGCGCTCGTCGCCGAGCTCGTTGGAGAGGACGAGGACGCGGAAGCCGGCGCGGCGCAGGGCGAGGTCGAGGGCCTGGGTGTGGACCTCCTCGACGTCCTGGCCGTGGCTGGAGTCGAGCAGCAGGATCCCGGCCGGGCGGGAGGCGGCGGAGGCGAGGCGGCGGGCGCCGTGCAGCCAGCCGGTCGCCCAGCGGGAGGCGAACTCGAGCTCGGCCTCGCGCTCGGGGTCGGCGGCGAGCTTGTCGATCGCCGGCAGTAGCAGCTCCTCCACCGTGCGCTCGAGCGAGCGCAGGGCGAGGCTCTCCTCGATCGCGCGGTCGGCGGCGTTCTCGTCGAAGCTCTCGAAGGCGGCGAAGAGGCTGCCGTCGTTGGCCGGCGCAGCTTGGCGCTGGCGCGCCAGCTCGATCGCCGAGGAGATGTTGCCGGTCTCCGCCAGCGCGTCGCGCAGGGCCTGCAGCTCCACCAGCTCGTAGTTGCGGTGGTTGCCGGCGGTGCGCTTGGGGGTCGGGAAGCCGTAGCGGCGCTCCCAGCTGCGCAAGGTGTTGGGGCTCACGCCGAGGACTTCGGCGGCGGCGTTGGTTCGGATTCCTGGCATTTAGATAAGGGGGTCGAACGGGTTGCTGCGGCGTTCTTTCGACCCTCTCGGCGATTCTCCCACCGAACTTGCGGGTTTACACCAGTTATGGACCGATTTCGGGAAAACTGTCAGCGATCTTGCAAGGCGCCGACGCCGACGGGCTGCCCGACGGCCTTGGCCCGCCACAGCGCTGCGTCGGCCTTGTGCAGAAGCTCTTCGGCGTCGGTGCCGTGATCGGGACAGGCGACGACGCCCGCCGAGACGCAGATCCGCAGTCCCCCCGCCCGCTCCAGCTCGTCGAGCTGCCGCAGCAGCCGCTCGGCCATCTGCACCCCTTCGACCGTGCGCAGGTTCGGGGCGAGGACGCAGATCGCGTCCTCCTCGAGCCGGAAGGCTTCGTCGACGATGCGGATGCTGTCCCGCAGCGCCGCGCCGAGGATCGAGAGCACCGTCTCCTGCCCCCCCGCCACGTCGCCGGGCCGGGTCCCGGGCCCGGAGGCGTCGAACACCGCCACCGCGAACGGATGCGCGTAACGCCGATTGGTCTCCAGCAGCTGCTCCAGCCGCCGCCGCATATGCCCCGGCCGATAAAGGCTCGGCAGTTCTTCCGCACCAGGCAGCTCCTCCGGCTGCCCTTGGACCAAAGCAGCAGCACCGCCCCCGTTCGCGGGAGCCGGGGGGGCACTCGACGGAGCCTCCCCGCCGTTTCTCCGTCGGGTATCCCCCCGACCCCCCCCAGCC
>DASZDI010000056.1:0-6183 GCA_035942135.1 Solirubrobacterales bacterium
GACGCAGGGAGCGCCGCGTGCTCTGCACGCAAGCGACCGAGGACGCCGATATGCGCCGCCCTCCGCGCCTCAGTACTCGTGTTCGTCGTCGTAGCCTGCAACCTCCGCCAGCTGATCGCTGTAGAGCTCGGCGGCGGCCACGGGCGGCGACTGGATCGAGACGCAGGCCAGCTCCGCCTCGCCCTCGTTGCCGATCGAGTGCTCGGTTGCGGGCGGGACCATGATCAGGTCGCCCTCGGCGACTTCCTGGGTGTCGCCGGCGACCGACATCGTGCCGTTGCCGCGGACGACGACGTAGGCCTGCTCGGCCTCGCTGGAGGAGTGCAGCGTCTGCTTCGCGCCGCCCGGCACCGTCACCCAGGTGACCGAGAGGTTGCGCGAGCCGAGTTCGCCCGCGTCCATGAGGACGTGGGCGCGAAGACGGTGCCATTCCTCCACCGCTGCGTCCTCCAAGCGCCTGACCAGCATCGGCGAGCTTTCTAGCAGAAGGGATGGGCGCCGCGGAGCGCCCTATCGGACCACCAGGTTGACCAACTTGCCCGGAACTACAATTTCCTTGACTATTTCCTGGCCGTCGAGATGGCGGGCCACCTTCTCGCTCTCCCGCGCCATCTTCAGCAGCTCGTCCTTCGGCGCCTCCGCCGGGACCTCGATCCGGTCGCGCAGCTTGCCGTTGACCTGGACGACGAGGGTGACGGTGTCGCTGACCAGCAGCGCCGGGTCGGCCTGCGGCCAGGGCTGCTCCCAGACCCGCCCGCCCGCGAGCCGCTCGTAGATCTCGCTGCCGAGGTGCGGGGCGAAGGGGAAGATCAGCGAGGCCGCGGTCGCAGTCGCAAAGCGGACTACCGCGCCTCCCTCCGGCGTCTTGTAGAGGCCGTCCTTGAGCCGGTAGGCGTCGTTGACGAGCTCCATCACCGCCGAGATCACGGTGTTGAACTGGAAGCCGCGCTGGAAGTCCCGGGTCGTCTTCTCGATCGCCCAGTGGGCCTTGGCGAGCAGCTCGCGCGCCGCGCCCTCGGCATCGGCGCCCGGCTCCCCCGCCTCGGTCCGGGCCTCGACCTCCTCGGCCAGCCGCCAGAGCCGCGAGAGGAAGCGGTTGACGCCCTCGACCCCCTCGTCGGTCCAGTCGCCGCCGCGCTCCGGCGGTCCCATGAAGCAGACGTACGTACGAGCGGTGTCGGCGCCGTAGCGCTCGACGTAGTCGCCGGGGCTGACCGTGTTGCCGCGCGACTTCGACATCTTCGCCCCGTCGCGGGTGATCATCCCCTGGGCGAAGAGGTTGGCGAACGGCTCCTGGGCGCCGACGTGGCCGAGGTCGGCCAGCGCCGTGGTGAAGAAGCGCGCGTACATCAGGTGCAGGATCGCGTGCTCGACGCCGCCGATGTACTGGTCGCCCGGGAACCAGTGGTCGACCGCGGAGCGCTCCCATGCAGCCTCCTCGTTGCGCGAGTCGAGGTAGCGCAGGAAGTACCAGGAGGAGTCGACGAAGGTGTCCATCGTGTCGGTCTCGCGGCGGGCGGCGGCGCCGCAGCGGGGGCACTCGGTGGCGACCCAGTCCTCGGCCGCGGCCAGCGGGCTCTTGCCCTGCGGGGCGTAGTCCTCGATCTCCGGCAGCTCGACCGGCAGCTGGTCCTCCGGCACCGGCACGATCCCGCACTCCTCGCAGTAGACGACCGGGATCGGCGCCCCCCAGTAGCGCTGACGCGAGACCAGCCAGTCGCGCAGGCGGTAGTTGACGGCGGGCCTGCCGCGCCCCTCGGACTCGAGCCAGGCGACGATCTCCGCATAGGCCTCGCGGTTGCCCTTGCCGTCGAAGCGGCCGGAGCCGGTCATCGGCCCGTCGCCGGAGTAGGGCAGGCCCTCGTCGTCGCGCGCCTGCTCGGGGTCGCTCCCCTCGATCACCCGCTTTACCGGCAGGTCGAAGCGCCGGGCGAATTCGTAGTCGCGCGAGTCGTGCCCCGGCACCGCCATGATCGCCCCGGTCCCGTACTCCATCAGCACGTAGTCGGCGACGAACATCGGGATCGACTCGCCGTTGACCGGGTTGACGACCGAGCGCCCGAGCGGCACGCCGGTCTTCTCGCGGTCCTCCGCCCCCCGTTCCTCGGCCGACTCGCGGCCGATCCGGTTGACGTACTCGCGCACCTCCGCCTCGGCCGGGGTGCCGGCGACCAGCCGCTCCAGCTCCGGGTGCTCGGGCGCCAGCACGAAGAAGGTGGCGCCGAAGAGGGTGTCGGGGCGGGTGGTGAAGACCGGGAAGTCGAGGTCGACCTCCTCGCAGCGGAACGTCACTTGCGCCCCCTCGGAGCGGCCGATCCAGTTGCGCTGCATCGTGATCACGTGCTCGGGCCAGGACTCCAGCGCCTCGAAGTCCTCCAACAGCCGGTCGGCGTAGTCGGTGATCCGGAAGAACCACTGCTCGAGGCTTTTCTGGATCACCTCGGTGCCGCAGCGCTCGCAGCGGCCTTCGACGACCTGCTCGTTGGCCAGCACCGTCGCGTCCTTCGGGCACCACTGCACCGGCGCCTCGGTCCGGTAGGCGAGGCCGCGCTCGAACAGCTGCAGGAAGATCCACTGGGTCCAGCGGTAGTACTCGGGGGTGTGGGTGGCGAGTTCGCGCGACCAGTCGATCGAGATCCCCCACTCGCGGAACTGGCGCCGGAAGGAGGCGATCGAGCGCTCGGTCGCGACCGCCGGCGGCTCGCCGGTTTTGATCGCGTTGTTCTCGGCCGGCAGCCCGAAGGAGTCGTAGCCCATCGGGTGGATCACCTCGAAGCCGTGGCGACGGCGGAAGTGGGCGATCGCGTCGCCGACCGCGTAGCACTTGAGGTGGCCGACGTGGGGCTCGCCGGAGGGGTAGGGCAGCATCTCCAGCACGTAGGACTTCGGCTTCGAGTCGTCGAAGCCGGGCTGCCCGGGGTTGGCGACCTCCCAGGTCTTCTCCTCGGCCCAGACCCGCTGCCACTTCTGCTCGATCGCCTTCGGCTCGTACCCGGACATCAGCGGCGATCTTACGAGGGCCGGGCGCGGTGGCGCGCAGCCGCGGGCTAGAACGGCATCGAGTAGGTGATCGGCGAGAGGTCCCGCAGGATCTCGGGCCAGACGTAGACCTCGATCGTCGCCGCGACCAGCAGCACCGGGATCGCCAGCGCCACGGTGATGAAGGTCGCCGCCAGCAGCTGGTTCCACTCGCCGCGGCGGCTGGCGATCAGCCAGGCGGCGAGCGGCAGGAAGAGCGCGGTCAGCTCCGGCAGCGCGTGCGGGAGGACGCTGAGGATCAGCTCGAGGCGGCTGATCTGCAGCTGGTAGGCGAGGGTCGAGCCCTGGAAGCCGAGGTAGAGCGCCTGGGTCGAGAGCGAGAAGAGGGTGACGGCGCCGACGAAGAGGATCGCGAACTGGCCCGCTTTGACGTGGACCCAGCGCGAGAAGCCGGTCCGCTGCGCCGCCGCGATCGGCATCGAGGCACCGGCGATGAAGCCGGCGATGCAGGCGGTCCCGTGCAGGGCCAGGACCAGCGAGTTGCGCCAGAGGATCGGCAGCAGGTTGTCGGGCTCGGCGGGATAGGTGAGGCCGGCGAGGTGGATCGGCGTCAGGTCGGGGGTGAGCATCCCGGCGACCACCCAGACGGCGGCGAGCAGCGTCAGCGCGACCGCGAGGCTGAGGGCGACCCAGGCCCGCAGGACCTCCCACGGCCGCCGGCTCCACGACTCCAAGGTCTCTCGCGTGTCCTGCATGCCATGCGAGAACACGTGCTGGTTGGCGCTGCTCATCCCCTAGAGCATCGGCAGGGAGCGACGGGAGTTGAGAGCCGGGCCGCGGTTTGAGCCGCGCCAGGTGGGTAGAGGAAGCTCATGCGGAGGGCCGGTCGTCTGGGCGCGTTGGCGATGCTCGTCTTCGCCTGCCTCGCGCCGAGCGCCCCGGCCGCCGAGATCGGGCTCGACGCGACCGGCATCCCCTGGAGCGGCTCCTCGCCGTATGCCGAAGTCGAGGGGACGGTCGACGGCCACAACCACGTCACCGCCTACGAGTTCCTCGGCGGCGACGCTCACTGCGGCGAACCGTGGAACCCGCTCGGCCCGGCGGCGGCGCTGGTCGACTGCCCCGACCACTACCCCAACGGCGCCGGGGCGGTGCTGGAGAACGCGCTCTACGGGGAGCCGCTGCGCACCCACGACCCGGTCGGCTGGCCGACCTTCGAGGACTGGCCGGCGCCGAAGTCGATGACCCACGAGCAGACCTACTACCGCTGGATCGAGCGGGCCTACCTCGGCGGCGTCCGGATCATGGTCAACGACCTGGTCGAGAACGTCGCCCTCTGCGACGTCTACCCGATCAAGCACAACAGCTGCGACGACATGACCAGCGTCCGCCTCCAGTACCGCCGCATCCAGGAGCTCGAGGCCTTCGTCGACGCGAAGTCGGGCGGGCCGGGCCGGGGCTGGTTCCGGATCGTCCGCGACCCCTTCGAGGCGCGGCGGGTCGTCAACGAAGGCAAGCTGGCGGTGGTGCTCGGGATCGAGACCTCGGAGATCTTCGGCTGCGGCGGCTCCGAGCAGCTGCCGCGCTGCGGCCGCGAGCAGATCCTCGCCGGGCTCGACGAGATCGAGCGGATGGGGGTCGCCTCCTTCTTCCCGATCCACAAGTTCGACAACGCCCTCGGCGGCGTCCGCTTCGACAGCGGCGCCTTCGGGACGGCGATCAACGCCGCCAACTTCAAGCAGACCGGCCACTTCTGGCAGATCGAACGCTGCCAGGGCGAGCGTGAAGACAACGCCCAGGACACGGCGCTTCCCCACGAGGCGGACGTGATCGACGCCGGGCTCTCCGCCTTCATGCCGCCCGTGGCGCTGCCGGTCTACCCCCCGCCCCCGCACTGCAACGTCCTCGGCCTCTCGCCGCTGGGCGAATTCACGGTCGAGCAGATGATCGACCGCGGCCTGATGATCGAGGTCGACCACATGAGCCAGAAGGCCGCCGACCGGGCGCTGCAGCTGGCCGAACGACGGGGCTTCTCGGGCGTCCTCTCCTCGCACACCTGGATGGACCCGCACCTGCGCTCCCGCGTCTACGGGCTCGGCGGCTTCATCGAGCCGATTACCCTCGGCCCCGAGGACTTCATCGAGGAATGGCGGCAGCTGCGCGCCGCCGCCGACCCCCGCTTCAAGTTCGGGATCGGCTTCGGCGCCGACGCCAACGGCTTCCACGCCCAGCCCCCGGCGCGGGGCGCCGGGCAGCCGAACGCCGTCACCTACCCGTTCAAATCGCTCGACGGGCGGATCGTCTTCGACAAGCAGGTCTCCGGGCAGCGCGTCTACGACGTTAACGTCGACGGGGTCGCCCACTACGGGCTCTACCCGGACTGGATGGAGCAGTTGCGCCTGCTCGCCGGGCAGGCGATCGCCGACGACCTGATGGGCGGCGCCGAGGCCTACCTGCAGACGTGGGAGCGCTCGGTGGGCGTCCCCGCCCCGACCTGCCTCACTCCGCCGAAGCGGTTCTCACGCTCCGGCTTCGGGCCGCTGCGGCTGGGCCGCGGGCCGGAGCAGACGCTGCTCGCCGCCGGCCAGCCCGCTCGCCGCGTCGGCCGCAGCTTCCGCTGGTGCTCGAGCCGCGGCAAGGCCAGGGGCGCGCGCAGCGCCGGGGTCGCCGTCCTCTTCGGCCCCGACGGCAAGGCCGCGCTGATCGCCGGCACCGCCGCCGGCAAGGGCAAGCCGAAGCGCGCCGAGAAGCTCGGCCGCGGCCTCTTCGTCGTCCGCAAGGGGCCCGGCGGCGACCGGGTCTGGGGCTACCGCAAGGGCAAGCTGCGGTTCACCGCGGTGGCCGCGCCCCGCCTCGCCGCCAAGCCCGGTCGCTTCAAGGCGGCGCTGCGCGCGACCGGCCTGAGGTGAGTCAGCCCTTGCCGAGCTTCTTCTCGAGGTCCTCGGCCAGCGCGGCGAGATGAGACAGCGGCACGTCGAGGCCGCCGGCGATCCGCCGCACGTTGCCCCAGGTCGGGTTGATCCGGCCGGACTCGATGTGGGAGATCCAGGTCGGGTGGATGTCAGCCGCTTCGCCCAGCGCTTCCTGGCTCAGCTTCCCCTTCTGGCGGAGCGTCCGGATCGCCCTCCCGAGGCCTATCTGTGGGTCATCGCGCCGCGGCATCTAGCGGAGGGAATTGCCCTCCCGCCCCCACGTCCATAGAGG
>DASZDI010000057.1:0-6312 GCA_035942135.1 Solirubrobacterales bacterium
GACCTCGGTGATGACGGCCTTCACCCGCGCGCCGTGGTCGTACCGCTCGCTGTCCACCTGCTCCGACTTGGGCAGCAGCGCCTCGACCCGCTCGCGCAGCTGCACGAGCGTGTAGCGCGAGTCCGACTGCTGGACGATGCCGGTGATCAGCTCGCCGACACGGTCGCGGTACTCCTCGAACATCATGTCGCGCTCGGCCTCGCGGATGCGCTGCAGGATCACCTGCTTGGCGGTCTGGGCGGCGATCCGGCCGAAGTCGTCGGGGGTGACGTCGCGGGTGGTGATCTGGTCCTCGTAGGGAGCGATCATCTCCGGGTCGAGCTCGGGGTCCTCCGGCTCTTTCATTTCGCCGGTCTCGGGGTCGACCTCGGGCTCCTCCTGCAGCTCGGCCGCTTCGGCCAGCAGCTTCTCCTCCAGCTCGGGTGGCAGGATCAGCTCGAAGACGCGGAAGTCGCCGGTTTCGTGGTCGAGGTCGACGCGGGCTTATTTGGCGGCGCCGGGGGTCTTCTTGTAGGCCGAGAGGAGGGCGTCCTCGAGGGCGTCCATCAGCGTGTCGGCGGAGATTCCCTTCTCCTGCTCCAGTGCTTTGACTGCGTCGACGATCTCTTTGGTCACTGAAGGGACTCCTTGGGGTCGGAAGGGGTGGCGTTGCGGCGGTACTTCGGTCCGGGCGAGGAAACCTCGAGCGAATAATCGGCGCGCAGGTGGTTCAGGTGCTGGGTCACTCTTTCGCAAAGAGCGAGGGTGACGCCGTCCGGGTGGTCGATGAAGAGGCGCAGGGCGTCGGTCCTCGGTTTCTCAAGAGCGACGAGGTCGATCTCGTCGTCCAACTCTGACAGCTGCTGCTGAAGGTCTTGCTCGGTGGGGTCGTTCATGCCTGGGATGTTCGGGGTGAAGGCGTAAAAAAAGTGGGCCAGGCCCACTTCTCGAAACGCATAGGGACAGAAAAGCTTGTGCCCAGTATAGCCCGCTCAGGCCGTCGGCCGGCCTGCTTTTTCCCGCAAACGGTCGACCTCGCCCAGGATCGCCTCGGCGACCGCGTCCTTGGAGTCGATCGGCACCTCGGTCTCGCCCTCCGCGCTGATCAGGGTGACCGCGTTGCGCTCGCTCTCGAAGCCGATCTCCGGATCGGAAACGTCGTTGAGGACGATCAGGTCGGCGCCCTTGCGCCGCAGCTTGCCGCGGGCGCGCTCGACCGCCTCCCCCCCGTGCTCGGCGGCGAAGCCGACGATCGTCTGCCCGGCGGAGCGCCCGGCGGCGAGCGCGGCGAGGATGTCCTCGGTCGGCTCCAGCGACAGCTCCAGCGAGCCCGAGCGCTGCAGCTTCCCGGCGGCGGGAGCGGCGGCGCGGAAGTCGGCGGGCGCCGCCGCCATCAGCAGGACGTGGGTCGAGGCGAACTCCTCGGCGGCGACGGCGGCGAGCTGGGCGGCGGTCTCGACGTCGACCCGGCGCACCCCGGCCGGGGCCGGGAGCGAGACGTTGGCGGCGACCAGCGTCACCTCCGCCCCGCGCGCGGCGGCGGCGCCGGCGAGGGCGATCCCCATCCGCCCGCTGGAGCGGTTGCCGATGAAGCGGACCGGGTCGATCGGCTCGCGGGTGCCGCCGGCGGTGACGAGCACGCGCAGGCCGTCCCAGGGCCGGTCGCCGGCGGGCAGCGCCGCCTCGACGCGGGCGAGCAGCTGCGCGGGGTCGGGGAGGCGACCGCGGCCGTACTCGCCGCGGGAGGCGAGCTTGCCCTCCTCGGGCTCGATCACCTCGATCCCGCGGGCGCGCAGCGTCTCCAGGTTGGCCTGCGTCGCCGCGTCGGCGTACATGCGGTCGTTCATCGCCGGCGCCACCAGCCGCGGCGAGGCGCAGGCGAGAAAGGAGGTGGTCAACATCGAGTCCGCCGCCCCGGTCGCCAGCTTGGCGACCGTGTTGGCCGAGGCCGGGGCGATCAGGTAGGCGTCGCAGCGCCCGGCCAGCTCGAGGTGGCCGATCGGGTCGTGGGAGACGGCCTCTTCCCCCGGGAAGGCGCCGCGCATCGAGTCGCGCTCGAACTCGGAGAGCAGCACCGGGGCGCCGACGATCCCCTCGAAGGAGGCGGCGCCGACGAAGCGGGTCGCCGTCTCCGTCATCAGCACCCTCACCCCGTGGCCGGCGAGGGTCGCCAGACGGGCGAGCTCCAGCGCCTTGTAGGCGGCTATGCCGCCGCTGACTCCGAGAAGCAGTCGCGCCATGCCCCGGTTTTAAAGCACGCCCGCGCTGCGGGCGGGCCCGACGCTAGGTGCGGTACTCGTATTTCAGTTTGCCCTCGGCGAGCTCTTCGAGCGCCATCGAGAGGTAGTTCCTCTCGGCGTTCGTCTCGACCATCGGCGGCGGGTACTCGCCGAAGCCGCCCTCTCCGAGGTTGTGGAAGTAACTGTTGATCTGGCGCGCACGCTTCGCCGACACGACGACGGCGGCGTAATGGGAATCGGCGTGGTCCAGGAGCTTGTCTACGCGTGGTTTGATCATCGGCGAGCGAGTCTAGAGGATCAGGTCCCGGAGGTCCGGCTGAGAGTGCTGCCGGGGAGGGAGGAAATGAGTTGTGGTTCCTTTGTCCGCCCTAACAGGACAAAGGAACCACACGATTTCGACAACGGAGCTATCCGTCCTGTGGCCGTGCTCGGGGAGGTCCGGTGGGGGTCCCTGGGTACTCGGCATGGAGCCGCGCCACGACCTTTAAGGCGACAGCCCGAACCGCATCTCGCGGCGGAGGTGCTCCCAGGGACCCCCACCGGACCTCCGCTACCCAGGTGCCTGACCCAACTCGGTCCGGACGATCCGCACCAGCTCCTCGGCGGCCTGCGCCAGGTCGTCGTTGACGATCCGGTGGTCGAAGTCCCCCTGCACGGCCAGCTCCTGGTCGGCCACCTCGAGGCGGGCTTCGATCGCCTCGACCGAGTCGGTCCCGCGGGCGGAGAGCCGCTCGCGCAGGACGGCCGGGTCCGGCGGGGCGATGAAGATCTGGACCGAGTCCGGTTTCGCCGCCCGCACCTGCTGGGCGCCCTGCACCTCGATCTCCAGCACCACCGAGCGGCCGGCGTCGAGGCAGCGCTCGACCTCGCTGCGCAGGGTGCCGTAGCGGTTGCCGCTGTAGGTGGCGAACTCGAGGAAGTCCTTCTCCTCGACCCGCGCCTCGAATTCCGCCGGGGTGAGGAAGTGATAGTCGCGGCCGTTTTCCTCTCCCTCGCGGGGAGAGCGCGTGGTCGCCGAGACGGAGAGCTCGAGATCGGGAACCCGGGCCAGGAGCTCCTTGATCAAGGTGCCCTTGCCGACGCCCGAGGGGCCGGTGATGACGAAGACTTTGGCCATGACGGCCCGAGATACTTACCGCTGGAGCGGTCGCTAACGGCGCAGCTGCGAGATCAGCTCGGTGCGCTGCCGCTCGGAGAGGCCGCCGATCGTCTTCGACGGCGAGATCCGGCACTGGTTGAGGATCCGGTTCGTCTTCACCCGGCCGTACTTCGGCACCGCGAGGAGCATGTCGAAGACCTTCGCGGTGAGGACGTACTCGGGGGGATCGAGCAAGATCGTCTGAATGCTTGCCCGGTTGGCCTTCAGGTCCTTCTTCAGTTTTGCCCGCGCGGTGCGGATGTCGTTGGCCCGTTTGAGCGCGTCCATGCGCTGATCGAGGGACCGCTCCGGGGCCGCGAGCGAAGATTTGACCGGGGGGGCTGGCATGTGGGCGGCGAGTATAGCCGCGCTTACCGGGGCTGCAAGGCACCGGAGCCGTTTTTGCCCGGAATTCACCTCAACCTCTAGTCGAGGTCGAGCGCCGCCTCCCTGGGCTTCCGTGCCTGAGCGGCGATTTCGAGCTCGCGGGCGATCCGGGAACCCGCCAGGGGGTCTCGAAAACTCTCCGTCCCGACCGCCACCAGGGCCGCCCCGGCGGCGAGGAATTCGCTCGCGTCGGCGCCGCTGGAGATCCCGCCCATGCCGATCGCCGGGATCTCGACCGCCGCCAGGACCGCCCGCAGCTGCTGCAGGGCGATCGGGCGCACCGCCGGCCCCGAGAGGCCGCCGTGGCCCGCCGCCAGGGCGGGCGCTCCGGTCCGCAGGTCGACCGCGCTCGCCTTCAGGGTGTTGATCAGGGAGACTGCGTCGGCCCCGCCCGCCTCGGCGGCGACCGCGACCGCGCCGGGGTCGGCGACGTTAGGCGTCAGCTTCACGATCAGCGGCTTCGGAGTGAGGGGCCGCAGCGTTTCCAGGAGCGCCTCGGTCTCACTCGGCTGCTCGCCGACGATCAGGCCGGAGTGGACGTTGGGGCAGGAGACGTTGAGCTCGATCGCGGCCACCTCCTCGCGCTCGCCGACGGCCTCGACCAGGCGCGCGAACTCGGGCTGGCCGGTGGCCATCACCGAGACGACCAGCGGCACCGGCAGCTCCGCCAGCTGCGGCAGGTCCTCGGCCAGGAACCCCTCCAGGCCCTTGTTGGGGAGGCCGATCGAGTTGATCATCCCCGCCGGGGTCTCCCAGATCCGCTGCGGCGCGTTGCCGGCCCGCGGCTCCGGGGTGATCGTCTTCGAGACGAAGGCGGAGAAGGGGAAGTCCTCGAGCAGGGCGTCGCCGAAGACGCGGCGGGCGGCGATCGCGTCGTAGGTCCCGGAGGCGTTGATCACCGGGTGGGCGAGCTCGATGCCGCAGAGGTCAGGCATGGGCGACCTCGGCGACGGCGTCGCCGCGGACCACCGGCCCGTCGACGCAGAGCCGCATGTAGCCACCGTCGGGCTTCGGGACGGCGCAGCCGAAGCAGGCGCCGTAGCCGCAGGCCATCGGCGACTCCAGCGCCAGCTCGCAGGCAACCCCCGCCTCGGCGCAGAGGGCGCGGACCGCCTCCAGCATCGCCGGCGGGCCGCAGGAGTAGACGACCGCCGAGCCGGCGTCGTCGCCGGCCAGCATCGTCGCCAGCAGGTCGGTGACATAGCCCTGGTGGCCGGCGTGGCCGTCCTCGCTGGCGAGGCGGACGTCTGGGCAGAGGGACTCGCCCGCGCAGAAGAGCTCGTCGAGGCCGCCGGAGTGCCGGCGGTTGCGGAAGCCGAGCAGGACGCGGAGCGGGATCCCGCGCTCGACAAGATGGCGGCGCCAGAGGGCGAGCGGGGCGATCCCGATCCCGCCGCCGACGAGGATCGCGCCCGCGGCGCCGGGCCGGACCTGCTTCGGGGTCGAGAAGGAGTTGCCGAGCGGGCCGGTAATCCAGACGCGCTCGCCGGGCTCGAGCTCGCAGAGCCGCGAGGTGCCCGGGCCGACGCCCTCGACCAGGAAGTCGAGCCGCACTCCCGCCTTGGCGGGGGCGGTCTCGGCGACCGAGATCGCCCGCGGCAGGAAGGGACGGCCTCCCCCCTCCCCCCAGCCGGACTCGGCGGCGAGCATGTAGAACTGCCCCGGCTCCGGCGTCGGGCCCTCGGAGTCGACGAGAGAGAAGATCCGGTAGCCGCCGGAGGCCCTGTTCCCCGCGACCTCGCAGGGCCGACGGCCGAGCGGTGCCGTCATCGAGCCGGGGCAGCGCGCACGGTGCTGCCGTGGATCTCCTGCAGCGAGCGCACCTCGGCGCTCCCCTGCTTGCCGGCGGCGATCGCGCGGACGGCCGCGGTGGCGCCGGTCATCGTCGTCACGCAGGGGATCCCGTGGCGCACCGCCGCGGTGCGGATCTCGTAGCCGTCGGCGCGGGCGCCGGAGCCGGTCGGGGTGTTGATGACGAGGTCGCATTCGCGCTTGCGGATCAGGTCGACGACGTGCGGCGAGCCCTCGTGCAGCTTGTTGATCCGGGTCACCGGCACCCCCATCCGCTCGATCGCCTGGGCGGTGCCGCCGGTTGCGATCACCTCGAAGCCGAGGTCGTGGAAGCGGGCCGCGAGCTGGGTCGCGGCGGGCTTGTCGGTGTCGGTGACGGTGATGAAGACCGAGCCCGATTCCGGCAGTCGCACCCCGGCGGCGGCCTGGGCCTTGCCGAAGGCGGTCGGGAAGTCGGCGGCGATGCCCATCACCTCGCCGGTGCTCTTCATCTCCGGGCCGAGGACGGCGTCGGCGCCGGCAAAGCGGGCAAAGGGCAGCACCGCCTCCTTGACGCTGACATGGGTACCGGTCTGCTCGGGCAGATCCTGGGCGGCGAGGCTCTCCCCCAGCATCAGGCGGCAGGCGATCTTCGCCAACGGCGCACCGATCGCCTTGGAGACGAACGGGACCGTCCGCGAAGCCCGCGGGTTGGCCTCGATCACGTAGACCTCTTCGTCCTTCACCGCGAACTGGATGTTGATGAGACCGCGCACATCGAGGCCGCGTGCGATCACG
>DASZDI010000058.1:0-2378 GCA_035942135.1 Solirubrobacterales bacterium
TCGCTGTCCTTCATCTCGATGGAGACACCGTCGCTTGAGAGCACCTCGACGTTCAGGCACAGCGACTGCAGCTCCTTGAGCAGCACCTTGAAGGACTCCGGGATGCCGGGCTCGGGGATGTTCTCGCCCTTGACGATCGCCTCGTAGACCTTGACCCGGCCCACCACGTCGTCCGACTTGATGGTGAGCAGCTCCTGCAGCGTGTACGCCGCCCCGTAGGCCTGCATCGCCCAGCACTCCATCTCGCCGAAGCGCTGGCCGCCGAACTGGGCCTTCCCGCCCAGCGGCTGCTGCGTGATCATCGAGTACGGGCCGGTCGACCGAGCGGGGATCTTGTCGTCGACCAGGTGCAGCAGCTTGAGGATGTACATGTAGCCGACCGTGACCTTGCCCTCGTAGGGCTCGCCGGTGCGGCCGTTGTACAGCTGCGCGGTGCCCGAGGCACGGGCCCCGGGCCGGGCGCTCTCGTCGATGCCGAGGTCGATTCCCCGCTCCGCGTTCTCCTTCTGCCAGGAGACGAGCGCGTTGTCGACGTCCTCGACGGTGGCGCCGTCGAAGACCTGGGTCGCCACGTAGACGCGACCGTCGCCTTCGGAGTGGGCCTGTTTGTAGGCCTCGGAGCCGTCGTCGTACCAGCCGTTCGCCGCGACCCACCCGAGGTGGGTCTCGAGGATCTGGCCGATGTTCATCCGGCTCGGCACGCCGAGCGGGTTGAGGATGACGTCGACGGGGGTGCCGTCCGCGAGGTGAGGCATGTCCTCCTCGGGCACGATCTTCGAGATCACACCCTTGTTCCCGTGGCGGCCCGCGAGCTTGTCGCCCTCGGCGATCTTGCGCTTGGTCGCGACGTAGACGCGGACCAGGTCGTTGACGCCGGGCGGCAGGTCGTCGCCGTCATCGCGGCTGAAGGTGAGGACGTCGATGACGACCCCGCCCTCGCCGTGCGGCACTTTCAGCGAGGTGTCGCGGACCTCGCGCGCCTTCTCCTTGAAGATCGCGCGGATCAGCTTCTCCTCGGCGGTCAGCTCGGTCTCGCCCTTCGGCGTCACCTTGCCGACCAGGAGGTCGCCGGAGACGACCTCGGCACCGACGCGGACGATGCCGCGCTCGTCGAGGTTGCGCAGGCTCTCCTCAGAGCGGTTCGGGATGTCGCGGGTGATCTCCTCGTCGCCGAGCTTGGTCGTGCGGGCGTCGATCTCGTACTCCTCGATGTGGATCGAGGTGAGTTCGTCGTCCTTGACCAGGCGCTCGGAGAGGATGATCGCGTCCTCGAAGTTGTAGCCCTCCCAGGACATGAAGGCGACCAGGCAGTTCTTGCCGAGGGCGATCTCGCCGCCGCCCGACGAGGAGCCGTCGGCGAGCACGTCGCCCTCCTTGACTTTCTGACCGCTCTTCACGATCGGCCGCTGGTGGATGATCGTGCCCTGGTTGGAGCGCATGAACTTGTGGAGCTTGTGCTCCTCTTTGCGACTCCCGTTGGTGATCACGATGCGCTCGGCGTCGACGTAGGTGACCTCCCCGTCGATTGCGGCGAGCACGAGGTCGCCGGAGTCGATCGCGGCGCGGCGCTCCATGCCGGTGCCGATCAACGGCGGGTCCGGCTTCAACAGCGGCACCGCCTGGCGCTGCATGTTGGAGCCCATCAGCGCCCGGTTGGCGTCGTCGTGCTCGAGGAACGGGATCATCGACGTCGCCACCGACCAGATCTGGGACGGTGAGACGTCCATCAGGTCGACTTCTTTAGGAGCGGCGGTCGCGTACTCCTGCTCGCCGGCGCGGACCAGGACCAGCGGGCCCTTCAGCTTGCTGGTCTTCGGGTCGATCTCGGCGTTCGCCTGGGCGATCACCTTGTCCTCGTCCTGGGTCGCGTCGTAGTGGACGATCTCGTCGGTGACGACGCTGTCTTTGACGACCCGGTACGGGGTCGTGACGAAGCCGTGCTCGGAGATCTGAGCGTAGGACGAGAGCGAGCCGATCAGGCCGATGTTCGGCCCCTCCGGGGTCTCGATCGGGCACATCCGGCCGTAGTGGGTCGGATGCACGTCGCGGACCTCGATCGGCGCCCGCTCACGGGTCAGACCGCCGGCGCCGAGCGCCGAGAGCCGGCGTCGGTGCGTGAGCCCGGTGAGGCTGTTGGTCTGGTCCATGAACTGCGAGAGCTGCGAGGAGCCGAAGAACTCCTTCATCGCCGCCACGACCGGGCGGATGTTGATGATCGTCTGCGGGGTGATCGCGTCGGAGTCTTCGGTGGTGAGGCGCTCGCGGACGACGCGCTCCATCCGGTAGAGGCCGATTCGGAAGGCCTCCTGGATCAGCTCGCCGACCGTGCGCAGACGGCGGTTGCCGAAGTGCTCGTACTCGTCGAGGTGGTCGTAGAC
>DASZDI010000059.1:0-14128 GCA_035942135.1 Solirubrobacterales bacterium
CTCCAGTTCGTGACCAGCTCCGCGACCGGGTACCAGCTCAAGGGCGGGCTCACCCTCGGCGACTCGTTCTTCCTCGCCGAAGCCAAGATCGAAAAGGACAAAACGATCTTCCACGGGGCCTGGACGGCGCTGAACGAGGACTACCTGGAGCTCGTCGACCTGACCAAGTACGTCACCTCCTCGCCGCCTCAGATCCCCAAAGACCTCGACCTGGCGCTGAAAGAGGCGAGCTTCACCTACAACGTCACCGAACCGCTCTTCACGCTCGACGCCGAATCGGCGAACTGGGGCACGGCGGCGTTCGCGGGCCTGAAAGGCGAAAAAGACTGGCTCTATTTCGGCGGGGTGAAGATCGACAAGGCGATCGACCTCACCGACCTGCCGCTGATCGGCAAGGCGCTGGGGACGCTCAGCACGCTCTCGATCGACGAAATCGAGGCGATCGTCTCCTCGCCCCTCGACAAGAAAGAGGCGGAACGGATCGAAAAGCAGCTGCGGCCGGAGGACCCGCAGCCGGTCGCCGACAAGTCGGGCGTTCTCCTCTCGATGGACTTCGACGTCGGCGGGCACAAGTTCCCGCTCGAGCTCAACATCGGCGGCAAGGAAGAAGAAAAGGAAAAAGAAGAAGAAAAGAAGCAGCCGGTGCTGGTCGCCGACTCCATCGTCGGGGCCGGAGCCGGGGCCGGGGCCGGTTCCGACGACGGCACCTATTGGCTGAACGTGCAGAAGACGCTCGGTCCGGTCAGCTTCCAGAAGGTCGGGGTCCGCTACGAGGAAGAACGCCTCTGGATCCTGATGAACGCCTCGCTCTCCGGCGGTGGGCTGACGATCGAAATGATCGGCCTCGGGGTCGGCTCCCGGCTCTCCACCTTCGACCCCGAGTTCACGATCGAAGGGCTCGGCATCACCTTCGTCCAGGGGCCGGTGGAACTGAGCGGGGCGCTGGTCGGCACGCTCGACCCGGTCGACTTCGCCGGGGCGCTGCGGCTCAAAGTCGAGCCGCTCCAGGTCGGCGCCCTCGGCGCCTACAAGGAGGTCGAAGGCCACCCGTCCCTCTTCCTCTACGCGGTCCTCGACTACCCGATCGGCGGGCCGGCGTTCTTCTTCGTGACCGGGCTGGCGGCGGGGTTCGGCTACAACCGCAAGCTGCTGGTCCCGCCGGTCGACGGCGTCGCCACCTTCCCGTTCGTGGAATGGGCGGCCGGCGAAGGCAACGCGCCGGCGACCGGTGCCGGCGTCGACGCCGGCACCGAAGTCGCCAAGGTCGTGACCGAAATGGAAACCTCGGGCGTCGTCGCCCCCTCGGTCGGCGACTACTGGGGAGCGATCGGGGTCCGCTTCACCTCGTTCGAGGTGGTCGACGGCTTCGCCCTCCTCACCCTGGTCTTCGGGACCCGCTTCGAAGTGGCGCTGCTCGGCCTGGCGACGGTGGCGGTCCCTTCCCCCGAGGCGCCGGTGGCCCAGGCCCAGCTGGCGCTGAAGGCGAGCTTCGTCCCGGAGACCGGGCTGCTGGGGGTCGGCGGCCAGCTGACGCCGAAGTCCTACGTTCTCTCGCCCGAAGCCCACCTCACCGGTGGCTTCGCCTTCTACTCCTGGGTCAGCGGCGAAAACGCCGGCGACTTCGTGCTGACCCTGGGCGGCTACAGCCCCAAGTACGAACCGCCCGCCCACTACCCGAAGGTCCCGCGCCTCGGTCTCGACTGGAAGGTCACCGACGAGCTGACGATCAAGGGCGACCTCTACTTCGCCCTCACCTCCAGCGCGGTGATGGCGGGAGGCGGGATGAGCGCGGTCTGGCAGAGCGGCGGCATCCGCGCCTGGTTCGAAGTCGAAGCCGACTTCCTGCTCGTCTTCCAGCCGTTCCACTACTACCTCTCGGCCGGGATCCACCTCGGAGCGTCGTTCAAGATCGACCTCCTCTTCACCAGCATCACCGTCAGCATCCACCTCGGCGTCGGGCTGGAAATCTGGGGGCCGGAATTCGCCGGCAAGGCGACGATCGACCTCTCGATCATCTCCTTCACGATCGAGTTCGGCGGCGGCTCGCCGGACACCAACACGACGATCGAGTGGGACGAATTCGTCGAAAAGATGCTGCCGAGCGGACCGTCCCCGGCCGCGGCGAAGAGCGGCCTGACGGCCGCCGCCGACCCGCCGCCGGCGGTCCTGCAACTGCGCGTCGGCGACGGGATGGTGAAGGAACTGACGGAAGCCCCGGGGGAGCTCAACTGGATCGTCAACGGCGCCAAGCTGCGGCTCGAAACCCAGTCCACGATCCCGATCAAGACCTGGGCCTTCGGCGAACGGATCGAACTCGTCGAAGGGGAGACCAAACCGAACCTGGACGTCGGGGTGGGCCCGACCGGGACCTCGGTGGAGGAGTTCGAATCGAAATGCGAGATCGCGATCGCCTCGACCGAGGACAGCGTCTTCGGCGCCAAGTGGGTGCTCGGGAACGTGCCGAAGGCGCTCTGGGAGCCGCGCGAGTTCGACCAGCACGGCGTCCCGGTCGGCGTCGACCCGGTCAACGACACGACGATCGAAAACGCCCTGGTCGGCTTCGCGCTGGAAGGGAAGGTGCCGCCGCCGGACCACACGCTGCCGATCCCGCTCGAATACCTCCAGTACACGATCGACCCGAACATCCAGCACTTCAAGTGGAGCGACGCGCCGGCGCCGACCGCAGATCCCTTCGGCGACGAAACCGTCTGGGAAACGATCGACGACGCCGGCGCCACCGCCTCCCGCAACTCCCTGGTCGGGGCGATCAAGGCCGAAGGGCTGCCCGTTCCCGGGGAAGTCGACGTCTCCGAACTGGCGGACGAGGCGACCTACGACCTGATCGCGCCGCCGGTGCTGAGCCTGCTGGGGGAGCAGAAGTGAGCAGCCTGGAGCTGACTCCGGGCGAGCGCCTGGTCGAGTTCATCCAGTACGACGTCCCGCCGCTGAAGAGCGGCGAGTACACGATCTCGGTCAAACAGACCGTCAACCAGCCTGCGCCGAACGACAAATTCGAAGCGAGTCGGTAGTTCGCGGTGGTGGGGGAGCGGTTCTCGATCGACCCCGCCGAGATCGAGAGCGTCTTCCCGCCGCCGCTGGCCACGGGCGAGTACGCGGACTCGCTGCCGCACGTCGCCTTCAGCCGCCGCACCCTGCCGTGGGAGCGGACCTCGGTGGCCACCGAACTCAGCGCCCCCTGGCTCGCCGTCCTGCTCTTCGACGAAGACCAGGCGCCCGAACCGACTCAGCGCACCGCCGCCGACCTCTTCCCGGAAGGGGAAACGATCGAAGTCGCCGGCTCGGCGACGACGGGCAAAGGGACCCTGCCCGCTGGCTACCTCTCCTATCCGAGCATCAACCCGCTCGACTACGGCGAGTCGCCCGAAGACGCCTGCACGACGATCGACGTCCCGCGCGAAGTCTTCGACGCGATCGCGCCCAGCGCCGAAGACCTCGCCTACCTCGCCCACATCCGCGAGGCCGACACCGTCGACGCCCACGACCACCCGGAAGTGACGGCGTCGACGGCGATCGTGCTCGGCAACCGCGCCGGGAAACCGAACACCGTCTCCCACGCCTTCCTGGTCTCGCTCGAGAACATGGGCCCGCTGCTGCCGGGCGCCGACGGCTCGCCGAGCAAAGCCGGCGACGCGAAATGCGTGCGGCTGCTCACCTACCGGTACTGGACCTTCACCGCCACCGACGGCGGCGAAACGCTGCAGCGGCTGCTGGAGAACCTCAACCGGCCTCCGGCGGAAGTGGAACCGCTCTCGACCCTGCAGGTCCCCTTCAAAGGCGCCCGCCCGACCGCCGCGCAGGTCGAAGGTGCGTTGAAGGCCCAGGAACAGGGGCAGCTCGCCCCGGCGCAGTCACAGGTACTGGTCCACGACGCGATGGGGATGGGCTACGTGCCGATGCCCCATCACCTGCGCCACGGCGGCGAAACGGTCTCGTGGTACCGCGGGCCGTTCGCCCCCCTCGCGGTCGAGGCCGGCGTCGAGACCCCGATCTCCTGCCCCGACGCGGTCAACCGTTACAACCCGCAGACGGGGATGTTCGACGTCTCCTACGGCGCCGCCTGGCAGCTGGGGCAGCTGCTGGCGCTGCAGAACAACGCCTACGCCGTCGCCCTCTACCAGTGGCGGCGGGAACTGAAAGTCGAAGAGGCTGCCCAGGCCGAACAGGAGCGGATCGCCGAGATGCTGGGCGGCGCCTTCGCCGGCGTCCTGCAGGCGCGCGAGCGGATGCTCGGCAGCGCCGAAGACGAAATGCCGCCGCTGGTCACCGAATGGCTGGCGCGGCTGCGCCTGCTCCACGGGGTCCCGTTCAACTACCTGGTGCCGAACGAGCAGATGCTGCCGCCGGAGTCGCTGCGGTTCTTCCACCTCGATCGGGCCTGGATGGAAGCCCTGCTCGACGGCGCCCTCAGCATCGGCCGCGTCACCAGCGGCGAGCGGGAGCTCGACGCCCGCCGCGTCGCCGGCGTCCACGACCTCGCGCTCGAGGCCGGGCGGGGGCTGCGGGGGAACGCGGTCCCCGTCACCGACCACGAGAACGCGGCCGGGGAGGTCACCGGCTTCCTGCTGCGCTCGCAGGCGGTGGTCGGCTGGCCGAAACTGAACGCGAAGGGATACGCCGACGCCAAGGGCGAAACCGAGATCAAGAAGCTCCGCCTCGCCCGTCTCTCGGACGACACGATGCTCTGCCTCTTCGACGGCGCGATCGAGATGGCGGCGCTGCGCGAGCCGCCCGAGCAACTGCACTGCGGCTACGAGGGCAAGGCCGGGAACCTGACCACGACGCTGCGGGAAGTGCAGGGGGAGACTCCGGGCCGGCAGTACCTGGAAGACCCCAAGGGCGGGCAGCCGGTGGCGATGGTCTCGGCCCGCGCCGACGGGCGCACGATCAAGGCGGCGGCGACCGCGTCGAACATCGAGAACAAGCTCAACACGGACTTCGAACAGGGGCTGACGACGTTCACCTCCGCCGAGTTCGCGCTGGAGATGGTGAAGGGGGTGGTCGAGGTTGAGTACCGACGCTCTTCCTGAGTCCGAGCCGACGATGCTGGTCGTGCCGATCGACGTGGTCGGGCTCTGCGTCGGCAAGGTCGACGAACAGGAGGCCACCAACGAATTCGCCGGCGCCACCGCCGTCTACTCCGACCAGGAGTCCAACGGCGCCCTGCTGGGCAAGAACGTCACCCGCGAATTCTCCGATCCGCCCTGGGAACGGATGAAGGCGGGGGTGCACCTGCACTGGGCCCTGCCCGACGCCCTCACCCACGCGAACACGGAAAGCGGCAGCCTCGAGTTCCCGGCGGTCCCCAACCGCTGGCTGGTCACCCGCTTCGTCTTCAAGGGCGCGACCCCGACCCTCTCCTCCTGGCTGATCGAGAGCGACGCTCTGCAGAAAGAAAAGAGCACCGACCAGATGGCGGTCACCCTGCCGGTGAAGAAAGCGGAATTCCCCCAGGGGTACGCCTACCTCGGCCGGATCACCCCGCTCGACGAGGAGGGGGCGCTGGAGGCGATGTCGCCGGTGGCGCTGCTGCGCGAGCACGCCGAGGCCGAGCTGACGGCGGTGACCAATGGCGAGGTCGGGTTCGCCGCCTACTACCCGAGCGCCGGCGGCGCCCTCGGCTTCTACGACGCGATGGAAGGCCTGGCACCCCCGGCCGCGGAACCGGCGCAGGTCATGTACTCGGTCGTCGGCTGGTACGACCTCGCCGCAAACGATCCGGTCAAGCCCGGCACCACCGCCGCCTCCCTGGAAAAGGAATACGGCTGGACCTACAGCGGCAAAGCCGCGCCCGCGGGCAGCGTCTACAGCGGGATCGTCCAGAGCATCTCCTGGAGCCCGCACATCCAGTACGTCCACGAGCAGAAGGTGCAGGAACCGATCGAGGTCGAGGCGGCGATCGGCAGCGATTCGGCCGAGGCCATCTCCGCCTACTTCGCCGAAGCCCAGGAAGCCAAATCGCCGCTGTTCGAGCAGCTCCTGGACGGCTTCCAGCGGGGGCTCCTGGACAGCTTCAAGCAGCCCGAACCCAACCAGCTGGCCCGGCTCGCGGAGACCCTGCACGACGCGGGCTTCGCAGGCATCGACAGCGGCACGATCCACACCATCGTCGCTCCCGGCAAGGAAGGCGAAGAAGAAGAAGAAGAAGCGATCGAACTGCCGCTGCCGTTGGCGGACTCGCTCAACAAGCTGAACCTGCTCCAACAGCAGTACGACCTCTGCACCGCGCACGTCCAGTGGTTCCGCCGGCAGCTGTTCGCCGACTGGTACCGGATCTTCATGGCAAAAGACCCGAACGCTGCCTTCCAGGCGGCCGCGGAACGGTACGGCGCCTGGCCGGAGCTGGAAAAAGACTGCGCTGAAATGGCAAAGGCGCTGGCCGAACAGGCCACCGTCGTGGAAACGCAGCTGGGCTCGGAACTGAAGCTGAAAGCGGTGCCGGCGACGCGCTACGAGCAGCCCGAAGACCCGGTCGTCCTGCTGGCGGGGGAAGGCCTCGAGTACCCCTCCCGGCACGGCGGCGACGGGCGCTACGACGCGGCCGGCCACCTCGTCTGCCGCACCGGCGACCAGCTGCTGACGGCGGAGGAAGTGGCGGGGAAGGCGATCGCCGCCGTCGACTTCACGGCAGTCACCGCCCCCGCGGGACTGGAGCACGACGAACTCCTCACCGCGCTGCTGCGCGAAGCCTGCCTGCTCTCCACGGACGTGGCGGCGGCCCTGACCGGCGCCCCCGCCGAAGAACTCGAAGCTGCCCTCCGCACCGCCCTCGAGGGCCACCAGCAGAAGACGTACTCGTTCACGGCCGGCCTGGCGCCCTCGCCGGTGGCGGTGAACTGGTGGGAGCCGGACCTGTGGCTGCCGCTGTTCATGAGCTGGCGGGTCGAATACCTGCCGCTGCAATCGACGGTCGACAAGAAAAGCAAGCCGCTCACCTACAGCCGGCGGTTCTTCGCCGCCAACTACCGGGTCGACCAGAACGCGGGCGGGGCGATCTCCTACAGGCCGGACGGCAGCTCGCAGAGCATCAAGGTCAACCCCGCGACCGAACCGTTCCCGCAGCACTACGAAGGCGAATCTAACCTCACCCCCTCGGCGGCCGACACCCTCCAGGGCCTCCTCGCCGGCTACCTGTCGAAGCACCCCGACCCGACGCTGCAGGCGATCGAGCGCGAACTCGAAAGCACCGATTTCGTCACCGCTCCGCTCAGCGGCCTGACCGACCTGATGCTGATGCAGAGCCACGAGATTCAGCTGCAGGTGCGCGCCACCGCGGAATCCCCATACGCCGAATTCACCGAAGAAGTGCGGCCGGTGGTCGGCGACGCGAACCAGGTGGGCCCTGACTTCAACGGCTTCTTCAACCCGATCCGGGCCGGCTACCTGAAGGTCTCGCTGGAGCTCGTCGACACCTTCGGCCAGAAGCGCGAAGTCCGCTTCCCGAAGCTCGTCTGCTCGCAGCCGATGACCACGGTGATCGAAAAGAAACCGGTCCCGTCGGTCGCCTACCTGCAGCCGCGGCTCGCGCAGCCGAGCCGGCTCCTGTTCCGCTGGCTCGCCGCCGACAGCACCGGCTACGAAGAGATGAACTCGCACCCGGCGACGACGCCGGTCTGCGCCTGGCTCCTGCCCAACCACCTCGACGGCAGCCTCTTCCTCTACAGCCAGGAAGGGCGGCCGCTGGGCACGCTCTACCTCGTCCAGGGCGAAAAAGGGCCCTTCGTCGACTGGCAGTCGGCGCCCGGCGACGACGCGACGATCGACGAGGACGTCGCCACCGCCCTGCAATACGAGAACCCGCAGCTGCGGGCGCTGGCGATCTCGCTGAAAAACGGCAGCGCTGAATTCTTCACCGCCCTCTGGCGGGCGCTCGACACGGTCGGCAACAAAGTCGAGCCGGGCGCCGTCGCCGGCGACGCCGGGATGGCGACGCTGGTGGGGCGGCCGGTCGCCCTCACCCAGGCGGCGCTGCGGCTGGAGGTGCAGGGGCGGCCCGCGCTCGACCGCGGCTGGGACATCCCGCCCGGCAAGGAAAGCGACGCCGGGGTCAGCTCGGTCTCGCTGCCGGTCATCCTCGGCAACCTCGACGACCTCAGCGACGGCCTGATCGGCTTCTTCAAGCAGAGCGGGGAAGAGGGCTACGACCTCGGCACCTTCTACACGCGGGGCGCCGCGAAGGAATCGAAAGCGGGGGTCGTGGCGCCGACGCAGGGGACGCTGGAGCTGACCGCCTCGCCGCAACTGGGCGAAGCGGAACCGCCGGACCTCGTCGCGGAGACGCAGAAGGTGCTGATCCTGATGGACCCGCGGGCGGCGGTCCACGCCACCAGCGGCTACCTGCCGACCACCTCGCTGGAACTGCCTCCGGACATGTCCAACGACGAGATCGCCTCGCTGGACATGTCGTTCTTCACCTCGCCGGTGCTGAAGGGGGCGAGCGCGCTGACGATCCCGACCCCGCAGGAGGCGGGCTATCAGGTCTCCTGGATCGAGGAGACGCGCGTGGGCGCGGCGACGGCCGGCGCGACGCGGACCTGGACCGTCACCCCCGAGATCGAAACGCCGCCCAGCGAAGCGATCTGGCCGTACACGAACCAGACGATCTCGGAGGGGTGGCTGCGGCTGAACCCGATGCTGCTCGACTTCGAACTGCTCGGCACGGGCGGCAAACCGGTCGTCACCGGGGGCGCGGCCAACGCGATGACGCTGAAGGCGGTCAACCGCGCCCGCCGCGACGTCACCTTCCTCCCCGGCCAGCCGGTGGCCGAGGGCACCCAGCCCGCGGGCTCCGTCTTCTACCTCCACCTCGGCGCCCTGGTGCCGGCGCAGGACGTGGCGGCGATCAAGCTGAGCGCGCCGGGTTGGGCCTTCAAGCTCTTCGAAAGCCCGCAGTACGGCCCCTACTGGGCCGCTGCGCCGGCGCAGCAGAAGACGCTCGCGAACGGCGAATCCCTCGCGATCGAAGTTACCGACTTGGTGGCCGCGAAGGAAATCGCGCAGACCCGCGTCTACTTCGACTACTACCACCTCGACGGAGTCAACGACGGCGTCTCTACCCAGACGATCGCCGTCCAGGGCGGGGCCGGCCGATGACCCTGACCGAGCCCGAAAACCAACAAGCAGGAGGCGCACCCATGTCCGAGACGACCCTCACCGCTACCCAGCTCGCCGTGCAGCTCGGAAATGCGCCGAAGGCCCCCGAAACCATCTACCTCAGCGAAGACCCCGAAGACAACAAGCTGACCCTCGCGGTGACGCCGAGCGCCGACACCACCTTCACCGAAGCGGAACCGGTGCTGAAAGCGGAAGCATCGAAAGCGAGCGGGTCGCTCCTCTACCTCGACCTGCGCGGCCTGCGGCTGAGCGCGAAAGAGCTGGAAGCGCTGACGGTCACGGGCAAAGGGTGGGCGTTCCTCGTCGACCCCGCCGGCTACCTCTGCCTGGCGCCGGAAGAAACCGTCACCCGGAAAGCCGAAACGCCGCTCGAGCTGAAGATCGAAGGGCTGTCGATCTCGAAACCGCCGACGGGGGGCAGCGTCCAGCTGTACCTGGTGCTCTTCCGGGTGAGCGGAGTGACGACCGGGAACACCGGCCTGCCCTGGGCCTTCAAGTCGCTGCTCGCGCCGCCCCCGAGCGGGGAAGCGAACCTGCACGACGCGATCGCGCTGACGATCCCCCAGATCGACGTGGTCGCCGCCGGCGGCAAATACGCCGGCTACGCGAACAGCCTCTCCTTCGTGCTGGCGCCGGGCGACAAACCGCTCAACGTCAAAGCGGGCCCGGAAACGAAATTCCAGCTCACCTTCGTCTACGCGGCGCCCGAAGACCCGGAGGGCTACGGCGCCCTCTGCACCACGGCGCAGGCGCTGAAGACCAAAGTCAAGCCGGGCCAAAACGCCCAGGGCTGGCACGTCACCCCGCCCAAAGACGAACAGAACCCGACCTGGACGCTGCAGCCGCCGGAAGGGAAGCCGATCGTCACCGCCCAGGGGGTCGTCAACTTCCTGATCAACGAACTGGAAACCCAGCTGCGGCCCGGCCCGACCCTGATGATCCTCTCCTACTCGGGCGTCCCCGGGTACGAAAGCGGCGCCTATGTCCGGGTGCTGGAAAAGGTCGGCCACGCGACGATCGACTCCTTCGAGATCACGCCGAACCCGGTGGTGCTGAAAGACGGCTCGGCGACGGTGACGCTGAAGTGGAAAACGAGCAACGCAACCGCGGTGTCGGTCTCGGGCTACGGCGTGGTCGAAGGGGAAAGCGTCGAAATCGAAATCCTCGAAACGACCCCGTTCACGCTGCAGGCCGAAGGGCCGCCGAACTCGCGCAACAGCGCGATCGAGACGAAGACGGCGACCGTCCTGCCGGTGATCAACTCCTTCGAAGCCGATCCCGAAGCCGTCTACCAGAAGGACTTCCCCGGCAACGTCGACCTGAGCTGGAACGTCGCCACGAAAGGGAAGGTGAAGCTGGTCAGCAGTACCGGCAGCAAGGACCCGCACGAATATGGGCCGGTGGACTCGGTGAGCCTCCAGGTCGCGGCTCCGCAGATGATCACGTTGGTCCCGGTCAGCGGTGAGTCGGACCCGCTGATCCGGCGCAGCGTCGTGATCTCGGCCTTCGAACCGCAGCTCTCCCAGCCCGGGCTCTCGCAGGCGCCAAGTTGCGTGGCAGCCTCGCCGACCGGTGCTTTCGTCGCGGTCGGCTCGCAGAGTGGGGTCACCGCTCTCGACACGATGACCTACCAGCCGATCGGCCAGCAGATCGCGGCGCTGCAGGGGGCGAACGACCTCGCTTTCTCCGCCGACGGCTCGATGCTGTACGTGGCCTGTGCGGGGAAAGCGGTGGCGCCGATCGCGGTGAAAGGCACCGGCGCGGTGCCGCAGTACGAATTCGCCAACCTCGGCAATGTCGCCCTGGCGGCCGAACCGCGGGGGATCGCCGTCGCGCCCTCCGGCAAGTACGTCTACGTCAGCACCGCCGACGGGAACCTGGTGGTGCTGAAAGTGGAAGCGAACGGCACCCTCGGCCAGTTCGCCACCGTGCCGGTGGGGGCGGGTCCCGAAGGGGTGGGGGTCCTGCCCACGGGGGCGCGGGTCTACGTCGCCAACTCCGGCGACAACTCGGTGACGGTGATCGGGGTCAGCGAGTCCGGCAAGCACGAAGCGGTGAGGACGATCAAGAAGCTTCCCTCCGAACCGACCGGCGTGGTGACCACCGCGGACGCGAAGGTCCTGTTGATCGCCTGCCGCGGGGCCAGCGAGGTGGCTGCTCGCAGTGTCGAATTCCCCGACGCGCTCGGCAAGGGCCTCAGCGTCGGCACCGGCGCCTGCGATGTCGCGCTGGTGCCCGGTGGGCGTTACGCGCTCGTCGCCAACAAGGGTGCGAGCACCGTCTCGCTGTTGAGCTTGGGAGAAACGCCGGGCACGTGCTCGGTGCTGAGCTCCGGGATCGCCACCGGCAAGGGCCCGGTCGGCGTCGCCGTCACGCCCGAGGCCGGTCTGGCACTGGTCGCCACCGGCGGAGAAAGCGCCCTTTCGGTCCTCACCCTGGCCCGCTACACCGAACTCCAGGAACCGGTCAAAGCCGGGGCGCAGGTCTCCGACGTGGAAGTGGATCCCTCCGGCAAGAGGGCGGTCACGTGGCACGACGCTCGGCAGACCTTCTCGCAGTCCCAGCCCTCGAAAGGTGTCTTCGTCTACGACCTGTCTTCGCTGCAGGTGACTGCGCAGCTCGCGGGCCAGCCGATCATCGACTTCGTCTTCCATCCGATCATCGGCTCCAATCGCGCCTTCGCCATCACCACCGACAGCGCGATCATCGAGGTGGTCGACACCTCGGCCTGGCGGCCGAGCGGGCAGTTCAACCTGGTTTCGCTGACCAAAGGGTCGTCCCGAGCGCTCGCGGTCTCGGCCAACGGCTCGACGCTGTTCGCTCTGGTCTCCACCCCCGAAGGGGCGTTCGAACTGATCGGCCTCACGATCGCGGAAGACGGTTCCCTCGCGCCGATCGGAAAAGCGGTTCGGGCGTTCACCACGACCAACCCCACCTTCGGCGGCTTGGCGGCGTCGCCCGACGGCTCCCGCGCCTACGTCCTCGACGGGGCCGGCGGCAACCTCTGGATCGTCGCTCGCGAAGGTCAGGGTTTCTCGGTGGCGAGCAAGCCGGTCGTGGTGGGGGCGGGGGGCGTGGCGATGGCCCTCTCTCCCGATGGAGCCGACCTGTTCGTCCTGATCCGGACGGGGCTGGTCAACACCCTCGCCTCGGTCGCCACCGCGGAGCTGACGACGAAGACGCTCGTGCTGGACTCGATCGAATACAGCTCCCTGCGCGGGGTGACGGTGTCACCGGACAACTCGACGGTGTTCGCCACCGACGGGAAAACGGCCGGGACCCGGGCCTTCGACGCCGCCTCGCTGCGTCTTCTGCAGACGATCTCGTCGAAGAACAGGGTGTTGAACCCGATCGGGATTGCGGTCTCCCCCGACGGTTCCCGACTCTTCACCGCCAATGTCAACAGCAACAACATGAGCGTCATCCAACAGGTGCAACCCACCCCGGAAGGGCGCGCGACCGAAGGAGGTAAGTGAGATGGCCTACGAAGGTTTGTTTCTGCGCCACTTCATGGGAGATGAACCGGGGCGCTCGGGGGGAGGTCAGGCGATGTCAAACTCGCCCGACATCATCCTCGAGGGCACCAAACCGGTGGAACCGTCGAGCTTGGCGACGGCGGAAAGCTACAGCAAAGAACCCCCGAACTCGCTGATCGTCGGGTCTGAACAGACCAACTACATCTACGTCCGGGCCTTGAACGCCGCGACCGAAGAAAGCAAGGCAAGGATCTGGCTTTGGTACGCCGAACCGTCGATGCTGCTGTGGCCCCAGCACTGGATCTCCGACGGCTTCTGGGTAGAAAATCAGAAGCGGAACTATTACGACATCGCTGCCAGTAGTCCGAACCAGATCGTTGTCTCGAACGCCTTCCAGTTGGTCTCACCGAAGTCACCGCAGGACCATTACTGCATGGTCGCAATCGCGCAGAGTCCTGCCGAAGAACAGCCCCCGAACCCCGGTTACATGGTCAGCATGGAAGAATTCGCGAAATGGGTGAGTGAAAATCCCAACGCCGCCTGGCGGAACACGGTGGACATGGCGCAGAACGCCGCGACGTGGAACTGGTCGGTTCCGATCGCTGGTCCTGACAAAGCGGCTCAGCTGATGCTCGGAGTCCAGTGCTCGTCGATGCCCGTCGGGTCTAAATATGAATTCAAGGTCGCGGGGGGGTCCACGCCGAGCGGGGAAAAGTTCCCCACGCTCGAATCGGGTCCACGAGTAGTCCAGAACCCGAACGAGAATGTGGCGCTTCCCACTAAATGGCCGGGCAAAGTGCAGACCACCCTGAACATCACCTGGTACCAGAACAACCAACCCAACCCGCCCATCGGGGCGACGATTGCGCCTTCGATCGGGATCGAAAGCATGATGATGGAGGGCCTCCTGGAGGATCCGCTCGAAGGTGCCGTGCAAACCCTTTTCTACGAGGGTGGCAGCTTCCACCATAGGGAGAAGGCCCAGCTCAAGTACTACCACGTGCTCGGCGGCGTCCCGCTGCGGTGCGCGCCCCCGTCCTCGCCGTCGCTCGCGCGCCAGGACCAGGAGGTGGAGGCATGACCGACTGGACCCAGGAATACCCGGTTGAAGGACCGCCGGAGGCGACGGGGGTGCTGGTCGGCCTCCAATGCTCGGACATGCCGGTCGGCGGGACCATGTGGTTCGCGGTGGCGGGGGGTGAGACCCCCGGCGGGGAGGCCTGGCAGCCGCTCGAAAGCGGGAAGATCACGATCGTCAACCCCAACGAGAGCGTCTTTCTCCACACGAACTGGCCGGCAGGTGTGCAGACCACGATGAAGGTGGGTTACTCCGGTCCCGAGCCGTCGCCGGGGGGCTCGATCGAACCCACCATAGGCATCGAAGCCCCCGGCTCCTCCCTCGACTCCGCCGAGGAGGTCACGGCCCAGACGTGGCCGCAGGAATTCCCGGTCGCTGGGCCTACCGAAGCGGGGAACGTCGCGATCGGGCTGCGGTGCTCGCAAGTGCCGGCGGGGAGCAC
>DASZDI010000060.1:0-2889 GCA_035942135.1 Solirubrobacterales bacterium
GGTCGGCGGAGCAACAGCGGGGAGGCTCCGCCGACCCTTCCCCGGACTCTCCGTCAGCCGCTGCGGAGCCCGTTGAGATAGCTCGCGCCCATCACGGATCGCTTTCCCATGAGGAGCGGACGATTGTGGAGGAGATGCTGAAGTCAGGGCAGCTGCCCTGCCTCGTCGCCACCTCCTCGCTGGAGCTCGGCATAGACATGGGGGCGGTCGACCTGGTGATCCAGGTCGAGTCGCCGAAGTCGGTGACCCGGGGGTTGCAGCGGATCGGGCGGGCCGGGCACCGGATGGGGGAAGTCTCGAAAGGCCGGATCTTCCCCAAATACCGCGGCGACCTGCTCGAGTGCGCGGTCGTCGCCCGGCGCATGCGCGAGGCCGAAATCGAGGAGACGACGATCCCGCAGAACCCGCTCGACGTGCTCGCCCAGCACCTGGTCTCGATGGCGGCCCTGGACGAGTGGGAGGTCGACGAGGTCGAGCGCCTGGTCACCGGCACCCAGTCCTTCCATGACCTCTCCCGCGAACAGCTGGAGAACGTCCTCGACATGCTCGACGGCCGCTACCCCTCCGACCGCTTCGCCGAGCTGCGGCCGCGGATCGTCTGGGATCGCACCGAAGGCACGATCCACGGCCGCAAAGGCGCCCGCCAGCTCGTCGTCACCAACGCCGGCACGATCCCCGACCGCGGCCTCTACGGCGTCCACCTCCCCGACGGCCGCCGGGTCGGCGAGCTCGACGAGGAGATGGTCTACGAGGCCCGCCCGGGCCAGACCTTCCTGCTCGGCTCGAGCACCTGGCGGATCGAGGAAATCACCCGCGACCGGGTGATCGTCACGCCCGCGCCGGGCGCCCCGGGCGCGGTCCCGTTCTGGAAGGGCGACGGGATCGGCCGCCCCGCCGAGCTCGGCCGCGCGATCGGCGCCTTCGCCCGCGAGGCGGTCAGCCGCGAGCCCGCCGAGCTCGCCGCCGAGTACGACCTCGACGAGCGCGCCGCCAACAACCTCGTCACCTACCTCCGCGAGCAGCAGCAGGCGACCCGCGTCGTCCCCTCCGACGAGACGATCGTGGTCGAGCGCTTCCGCGACGAGATCGGCGACTGGCGCCTCTGCATCCTCTCGCCCTACGGCGGCCGCGTCCACGCCGCCTGGGGCCTCGCCCTCGCCGCCAAGATCCGCGAGGAGCGCGACCTCGAGGCCGACGCGATCTGGTCCGACGACGGCATCGTCATCCACCTCCCCGACGCCGACGAGGTGCCGCCCGCCGACCTCGTCCTGATCGACCCCGACCAGCTCGAAGACCTCGTCGTCGGCGAGCTCTCCGGCTCGGCCCTGTTCGGCGCCCGCTTCCGCGAGAACGCCTCGCGCTCGCTGCTGATCCCGCGCGCCTACCCGGGCAAGCGCACGCCGCTCTGGCAGCAGCGGCTGAAGTCGCAGAGCCTGCTCGAAGTGGCGCGGGACTTCCCCCGCTTCCCGGTCGTGCTGGAGACCTACCGCGAGTGCCTGCGCGACGTCCTCGACCTGCCCGCGCTGACCGAGCTGCTGGAAAAGCTGCACTCGCGGGCGCTGAGCCTGGTCGAGGTGGAGACGCCGACCGCCTCGCCGTTCGCCTCCTCGCTGCTCTTCGACTACGTGGCGACGTACATGTACGAGGGGGACACGCCGAACGCCGAGCGGCGGGCGGCGGCGCTGGCCCTCGACCGCGACCTCCTGCGCGAGCTGCTGGGCCAGGAGGAGCTGCGCGAGCTGATCGACCCCGAGGCGCTGGAGGAAGTCGAGGCGCAGCTGCAGCACCGCACCGAGGCGGGCCGGGCCGGCGACCGCGACGCGCTGCAGCAGCTGCTGCGCAACCTCGGCGACATGACCGCGGCGGAGTGTGAGGAGCGCGTCGCCGAGGGCTACTCGGCGAAATCGATGCTGGAGAAACTGGTCGCCGAGCGGCGGGTGGCGCTGGTGCGGGTCGCGGGCGAGGAGCGCTACATCGCCGCCGAGGACGCGGGCCTCTACCGCGACGCGCTCGGGGTGCCGGAGCCGCCCGGCCTGCCGGAGACGTTCCTCGAGGAGCACCCGGACGCGATGCGGGCGCTGGTCCGCCGCTACGCGCGCACTCACGGGCCGTTCCCGACCGCGCAGCTCGCCGAGCGCTACGGGGTCGATCCCTCGCCGGCGCTGCGCGAGCTGGAGTCCGAAGGGGCGCTGGTCCGCGGCGAGCTGCTGCCGGGCGGGACCGAGCGCGAGTGGTGCGACTCCGAAGTCCTGCGCCGGGTGCGACGGGCCAGCCTGGCGCGGCTGCGCAAGGAGGTCGAGGCCGCCGACACGCGGGAGCTCGCCCGCTTCCTGCCGAGCTGGCAGAACGTCGACGCCTTCCGCCGCACCGGCGCCGGGCTCGACCGCCTGCGCGAGGCGCTGGTGCCGCTGCAGGGCGTGGCGCTGACGCCGAAGGTCTGGGAGCAGGACGTGCTGCCGCGCCGCCTCGGCGCCTACTCGCAGAGCTGGCTCGACGAGCTCTGCACCAGCGGCGAGCTGGTCTGGATCGGTGCCGGCGCCCTCGGCCGCAACGACGGCCGCGTCGCCCTCTACTTCCGCGAGGACGTCCGCCTCGCCGGGCCGCCGCCCGCCAACGCGAAGCTGGAGGCAGCGAGCGGGGAGGTCCACGAGGCGATCCGCGAGCGGCTCGCCGCCGGCCCCTCGTTCTGGCTCGACCTCAACTACGACCTCGAGCACCCGACCGAGGAGATCCACAACGCGCTCTGGGACCTCGCCTGGACCGGCGAGGTGACCAACGACGCCTTCGCGCCGCTGCGCGCGCCGCGGCTGGCGCTTGCCCGCGCCCGTCAGGCGCCGCGGCTGGGCGGGTCCGGCTCTCGCCGCTTCGGCACCCGCCGCGGCGCGCAGC
>DASZDI010000061.1:0-1852 GCA_035942135.1 Solirubrobacterales bacterium
GTACGGGGTGGTGTCGATCAAGCAGCTATGCGGGCCCCTCGGCTACTCCCGTGGTGCTGTCGCCCGCGCGGTCAATGCGGGGCGCTTGCACCGCCTTCATCGCGGTGTTTTCGCCGTTGGGCATAAACGCATACCGCCACATGGCGAATGCCTGGCGGCTGTTCTCGCCGCCGGCCCGAGGTCTCTGCTCAGTCACCTTTCCGCGGCCTGGTTGTGGGGAGTTTCAGGCGCTTCGCCTGCCCCCTTCTCGGTGACGACGCCGGTCCACCGCAAGCCGCGGCCACCGATTTGTCTGCACGAGGCGCGTGCCCTGACCGCGGAGGACCGGGTGCTGAGGGAAGGCATCCCGGTCACGTCGCTGTCTCGGACGCTCCTCGACGTGGCTGCTGCTGTGCGCTTCGAGTGGCTGGAGCGGATGGTCGAGCGCTCCGAAGAGCTGGGCCTGTTCGATCTGCGGGCGGTCGAAGAACTGTTGGCGCGGACGGTTGGTCATCACGGCCATGCTCGGCTGCGGAAGGCGATTGCGCTCTACAAGCCCACGAGCTTCACCCGCTCCAGCTTGGAGAGGCGGTTCCTGGAGCTCGTCGTCGCGGCCGGGCTCCCACAGCCGCGGACGAACTATGTCGAGCACGGCTTCGAGCTCGACTGCTACTGGCCCGAGCTCCGCTTCGCGGTGGAACTGGACCTCTTCGAGACCCACGGCACCCGCGCCGCCTTCGAGCGCGACCGCAAACGCCAGGAGGACCTCCTCCTGTCCGGCATGGCCATGACCCGCGTCACCGGCCCCCGCCTAGAACGCGAACCAGAGGAAGTCATCAACCGCATACGGCGCCTACTCGAGCAGCGCCAAGAGAGCCAGAGCCTCTCCCCCTGAAGCTCAAGGACCAACCACTCGAACCCAGGCCAACGACCAGCTGCGCAACGGCTTCAGGGGGAGAGGCTCTGGCTCCCCTTGCTCGCTACCGAGCCGGCGCCGTATCCCGCTTCTTCGCCGCCTTCAACCGCTTGACTTTCTCCAACTCCACCTTCCGCAGCCGCACCTCTTCCGGGGTGATTTCCACGCACTCGTCCTCGCGCACGAACTCCAGCGCGGCTTCGAGAGAGAGGCGCGTCGGCGGCGCCAGGCGGACCAGCACGTCGGCGCTGGCGGCGCGCATGTTGGTCTGCTGTTTGGCCTTGGTCGGGTTGACGTCGAGGTCGTCGGAGCGGGAGTTCTCGCCGACGATCATCCCTTCGTAGACTTCCTCGCCGGAGCCGACGAAGAGCCGCCCGCGGTCCTGCAGGCTCATCAGCGAGTAGCCGGCGGTCTGGCCGCGGCGGTCGGCGACGAGGGAGCCGGTCTGGCGCGTGCGCAGCTCGCCCGCCCACGGCTCCCAGCGGTCGAAGACGTGGTGCAGCAGGCCGCTGCCGCGGGTCACCGTGAGGAACTCGGTGCGGAAGCCGATCAGGCCGCGGGCCGGGACCAGGTACTCCATCCGCACCCACCCGGTCGAGTGGTTGACCATCTGCTCCATCCGACCCTTGCGCCCGGCGAGCATCTGGGTGACGTCGCCGACGTGGTCCTCCGGCACGTCGATCGCCAGCCGCTCGACCGGCTCGTGGACCTGGCCTTCGATCTCCCGGGTCACCACCTGCGGCTGCCCGGCGGTCAGCTCGTAGCCCTCGCGCCGCATGATCTCCAGCAGCACCACCAGCTGCAGCTCGCCGCGGCCCTGCACCTCCCAGGCGTCCGGGCGCTCGGTGTCCTTGACCCGCAGCGAGACGTTGCCGATCAGCTCGGCGTCGAGCCGCGAGCGCAGCTGGCGCGCGGTCAGCTTGTCGCCGCCCTGGGTCCCCGCCAGCGGCGAGGTGT
>DASZDI010000062.1:0-3347 GCA_035942135.1 Solirubrobacterales bacterium
ATTTGGCTTGACAAAGGGAATATACAAGCTCTCAACCATCAGTGATCAAAGCTCTTACACCCTCTTTCAACGCTGCCCCTATAAATATCTACCAGCTTTTTTCAAAAGTAAAGTCGATTTTTCCAGGGAATTTCCTCGCTCTACCAAGCGTAGCCGTATTTTCGTCATGACTGATCCCTCTCTCTCATGAGGAGGACTGCACAGCGCCGGGCACGCGACCGCGCGACAATGAGGCGATGAGCGAGCTCAACGGGGAGCGTTCGGCTTGGCTGCGGTGTTACCGCTGCTGGTCCCAGAGCCTCGAGATCCAGATCCACTACGACGCGATCCGTCGCGTCGATCCGGAGACCGGGGCGCTCGCCGATGGGATCGACGAGGTGCAGGAATCGGTCGTCCAGTGCCTCGACTGCATGCACGACCAACCGCACCTCACCTTCGAAGGCGACCACGTGGTCCCGATCGGGGACCGTTGGGAACGGATGGTCGCCGGCACCCCCTGGGTCGCCTCCTGCACCGTCACCGTCGGCCAGGACCGGGTCGAGAGCTGCTCCGGCCCGGAGGCGATCGAGTTCCTCACCTACGGGGCCTTCGGCGACGCCGGCGTCCGCGAGTTCTTCACCCACGTCCGCTTCCACAAGCACGACGACGAGCAGATCGTCATCCACCTCCTGGTCGAGCTCTACGCCCGCTCCGCTCAGGAGGCGACCGACGTCCTCGAAGAGGCCGCCCAGGGCCGCCTCGAGATCACCTCGCTGGCCGAGGAGTCACGCCCACCGGCGCATGCCTCAGGCGAGGCACACTGAGCGATTGGCGAGTTAACCTCGCTATAGGCGGGTCAACTCGCCAATCGCGAGCTACTCGACGTTGTCGGCGGCGGGTTCCGGCGACTCGCCGGGGTTTTTCTTCGGGACCAGGACCAGGCGCTTGAACTCGGCGACGAGGACGCCGTCCTGGTTGAGGACGCGGGTGTGGACCTTGACGATGCCGCGGTCGGGCTTCGATTTCGAGGGCTTGACGTCGAGGACCTCGGTCTCGCAGAAGAGGGTGTCGCCGTGGAAGACCGGGTTCGGGTGGCTCAGTTCTTCGGTCGCGAGGTTGGCGATCGCCTTGCCCGAGACGTCGGAGACCGACATCCCCAGCGCCAGCGAGTAGACCAGCGGCCCGACGACGACGTTGCGGCCCTGCTGGGAGCCACTGGCGTAGACGTCGTTGATGTGCAGCGGGTGGTGGTTCATCGTGATCAGGCAGAAAAGGTGGTCGTCGGCCTCGGTCACGGTCTTCGCCGGCCAGTGTTTGTAGACGGCGCCGACCTCGAACTCCTCGAGGTAGCGGCCGTAGCTGTGCGCGCCGGATGCCTCGCGCTCGGCCTGGTCGGTGGTCAGCTCGTACGTCTCGCTCATGCTTGCTTTCGTCTCCTTCGAAGTTGGCGGCGCCGATGCTATCTGCCGCTCTCGGGACGTAGCGGCCCGGGCGTGCGCCGAGGCCCTATCTAGACTGCGCCCGATGCAGATCGGGATCATCGGCCTCGGCTACGTGGGCCTGCCGCTTGCCGTCGCCTTCGCCGAGGAAGGCTGCGAGGTGATCGGCCTCGACGTCGACGAGGCCAAGGTCGAGGCGCTGAACGCCGGCGAGAGCTACATCGAGGACGTGCCGAGCGCGGCGCTGGCTCCGCTCTCGGAGCGGCTGCGGGCGACCGTCGACTACGCCGAGCTGGCCGGCTGCGACGCGGTGATCATCTGCGTGCCGACCCCGCTCAGCGATTCGCGCGAGCCGGACCTCACCTACCTGGTCGACTCGGCGACGGCGCTGGCGCAGGTGCTGCGCTCCGAGCAGCTGGTCGTGCTCGAGTCGACCACCTACCCCGGCACCACCCGCGACCGACTGCTGCCGATCCTCGAGGAGTCCGGCCTGACCGCGGGCAGCGACTTCCACCTCGCCTTCTCGCCGGAGCGGATCGACCCCGGCCGCACCGACTACACCGTCCGCACCACCCCGAAGCTGGTCGGCGGCATCACCGATGCCTCGACCGAGCGGGCGCGGCAGCTCTACGCGGAGATCTGCGACACCGTCGTCGTCCTCTCCAGCCCCGAGGCGGCCGAGCTCTCGAAGCTCCTGGAGAACATCTTCCGCTCGGTCAACATCGCCCTCGTCAACGAGCTCTCCCAGCTCTGCGACCGGCTCGAGATCGACGTCTGGGAGGTGATCGACGCCGCCTCCAGCAAGCCGTTCGGCTTCATGCGCTTCGACCCGGGGCCGGGGATGGGCGGCCACTGCCTCCCCGTCGACCCCTTCTACCTCGCCTTCAAGGCGCGCCAGCACGACTTCTACCCCGAGTTCATCGAGCTCGCCGGGAAAGTCAACCAGGCCCAGCCGAGCTTCTGCGTCGAACGGATCGAGCGGGCGCTGAACGGCGTCCGCAAGCCCGTCAACGGCTCCCGCGTCCTGATCCTCGGCGTCAGCTACAAGGGCGGCGTCGGCGACACCCGCGAATCGCCAGCTCTGAAGATCATCGGCCGCCTCCAGGACCTCGGCGCCGAGGTCAGCTACCACGACTCTTTTGTGCCGGAGCTGCCCGGCCACGGGCTCTCCAGCGTCGATCTCGACGAGGCGCTGCGCGAGGCCGACCTCGCCGCGATCGTCACCGCCCACCCCGACGTCGACTACGCGCAGGTCGTCGCCGCGGCACCGCTGGTGATCGACTTCCGCGGCGTCACCCGCGAGATCACCGCCGACAACCTCGTGCGGCTTTAAGCGCCTGCGCTGGGGCGGGGGAAGCCCCGACCGAACCTCCCAGCTTTTGTGAGGGAGGGGCTTCCCCGCCCCCCGCTCAGTGCACTTTCTTCAGGCGCGCGCGTTCCTCTTGCTTTTCGACGACCTGGGCGATCAGCTTGATCACGTTCGAGTCGCCGTTCGCCTTGATGTGGCCGGTCTCGACCGCGCGGCGGTAGCTCTTCAGCGTGCCTTTCTCGGCCAGCTCGTTGAACTGGGGGCGGTCGACTTCGACCAGGATCCGCTCGTCCTGGGCCAGGGCCTTGGTGATCTTCGGCCCCGGAAGCTCGACCCGGTAGAGCTGAACGTCGTGTTTGGCTTTCAGCTCGAGGCCGAAGACCAGCTTCAGGTTCTGCAGGGCGGGCACTTCAGCCTGGAACCGCTCAACAGCGGTGCGGATCAACTCTGAAGTAGAGGCCATCGCCTGATGCTAACCCACCGCTCGTTTCTCACCCTTGGGTGATGACCAAGCACACGAGCTGGAAGCTCGAGGAAGACCAAGGGCAAGAAAGCTCTGAGCGCACCCGCCCAAGGGGGTCGGGGGTCCCTCCCCGGACACTCAACATCGAGCCATAGGC
>DASZDI010000063.1:0-2652 GCA_035942135.1 Solirubrobacterales bacterium
CCGTCGTCGGGCGTAATGAACCCGTAGCCCTTGTCGTCGCTGAACCACTTGACAGTTCCAGTAGGCATGCATTGCCTCCACTTCATGTGCTGCGAACGCGGAGGATGAGATGAAGCAACGACTGCGAGCGCTACGCACAACTTTCGCCGGTATCAACCGGCCCTAACGGAGAGGACCGTAGCAGGATCATCCGCCGATGCCGCTGTAAAGCGGGGCTCAAAAGCCGGGTTGCCGCGGCCGATAAAAAGGAGGACGATGTTTTCAGGCATGGGACTCAGCCGCTACGGGGCACGATTGTCGACGGTCGCGATCGCGTTCGCCTGCCTGCTTCCCGCCGCCGCCGGGGCCGCGGTGCCGGGGCCGAAGGACCACGGGCGCCTCGCTCCGACGCTGCTGCGCCTGGCCGACCCGGCGGTCCGCTCCCAGCCCCTCGCGAAGCAGGCGGCGACCCTCGGGGTGGCGGCAAGCGGGCCCGGCAGCCTCATCCGCAGGGGCGGCCGCGTCCTCGTCGAAGTGCGCTTCGAGCGGGGCGCCGTTTCCCGCCTGGACGAGCTCCGCGGGGCGGGGGCGAGGATCGTCGCCGCGAGCCGGCGCTACCAGACGGTCACCGCCACCGTGCCTTCCGCCGACCTGCGCCAGGTTGCCCAGGTGCCCGCGGTGGCAGCGGTCTCCCCCGTCCGCACCCCGATCCTCCGTGCCCCCGGCGTCTGCGAAGGCGGCGCGGTGATCTCCGAGGGCGTGAACCAGCTGAACGTCCTCGAGGCGCGCGAAGAGTTCGCCGTCGACGGGGAAGGGGTCACCGTCGGCGTCCTCTCCGACTCATTCGACGCCGCCACCGAAGCGGTCAGCGGCGGGCCGGTCGCCACGAAAGCCCAGAAAGACGAAGAAACCAGGGACCTGCCGGGGGCGAAAAACGACTGCGCCGGCCAGGCGGAACCGGTCGACGTGGTCGAAGAACTCGGGGCCGGGGAAGAAGCCTTCGACGAGGGCCGGGCGATGCTGCAGATCGTCCACGACGTCGCGCCGCAGGCGTCGCTCGCCTTCGCCAGCGCCTTCAACGGCGAACTCTCCTTCGCCCAGAACGTCGAAGAGCTGGCGAAATCGACCGGCGGCGGCCCCGGGGCCGAGGTGATCGTCGACGACGTCTTCTACTTCGAAGAGCCGTTCTTCCAGAACGGGCCGATTGCGAACTCGGTCGAAGAGGTCACCGCCGCGGGCGTCACCTACCTCTCGGCGGCCGGGAACGACAACCTCTTCGACGGCGAAGGCAACGAAATCGCCTCCTGGGAAGCGCCGGCCTTCCGCGACTCCGGCGGCTGCCCGTCCGCGATCAGCTCGATCGCCGAGCTGAAAGCCACGCACTGCCTCGACTTCCACCCGGGCGCCGCCGCCGACCGCACCTACGGGATCAAGGTCGAACCCGGCGAAACGCTCAGCCTCGACCTGCAGTGGGCGGAGCCGTGGAACGGGGTCGACACCGACCTCGACGCCTTCCTCCTCGACGCCGCGGGGCAGTTGCTGACCGGGTCCGTGGACGAAAACATCAACGGCACCCAGCGGCCCGTGGAGATCGTCCAGTGGACCAACGAAAGCCCCGCCGAGGCGACCGTCCAGCTCGTCGTCAACCGCTACGCCGGCGCCTCGCCGCGACTGAAGCTGATCTTCCTGCAGAACGGCGGCGGCGTCAGCGGGGTCGAGTACCCCAGGTCCGGCGGCGGCGACGTGGTCGGGCCGTCGATCTTCGGCCACGCCGCCGCTCCCGGCGCGATCGCCGTCGGCGCGGTCCGCTTCAACACCACGCTGGCGCCGGAGCCCTACTCCTCGCGCGGGCCGGCGACGCTCTACTTCGGCCCCGTCTCCGGGACGAAACCGGCCGCCGCCCTGCCGGAACCGGAAGTGCTCTCCAAGCCCGAGATCGCCGCCACCGATTGCGGCGCCACGACCTTCTTCGCGCGCAAATCGAGCGGCGTCTGGCGCTTCTGCGGCACCTCCGCCGCGGCTCCGCACGCGGCCGGGGTGGTGGCGCTGATGAAGGAGGCGGAGCCGACGGCGACGCCGGCGCAGATGCGCGCGGCGCTGGCCGGGACCGGCTCCCCCGTCGGCGCCTTCGACAGCTGCGCGATCGGCGGCGGCCTGGTCGAAGCGGCGGGCGCCCTCGAAGCGATCCGCGGCGAAATCGCCGGCACCGCCCCGGCTCCGTGCGCGCCGCCGGACGCCTCCGGACCGGTCTTCGTCGCTCCCGGCAACTGGGGGTCGGAAGAAGGGGCGCCGGCACCCGCGCCTCCCGCGCCGGTGCCGACTCCGGGGGTCGTGCCCCAGCCGCCTCCCGCCGCGGCGGCGCCCGCGACGACCTTCCTCAAGCGCCCGGCCAAGGTCGTGCTGACCCGCAGCCGCACCGCCCGCGTCGTCTTCCGCTTCGGCTCCGATCAGCCAGGCGTGACCTTCCTCTGCAAGATCGACAAGGGCGTCTTCCGTCCCTGTGCGAGCCGGATCGCCCGTCGCTTCGGCGTCGGCAGCCACGTGATCAGGGTGAAAGCGCTCAACGCCGCCGGTCTCGCCGACCCGACCCCGGCCTTCTACCGCTTCCGCGTCAAGCCGCTCGCCTGAGCGGGCTCAGTCGCCGCCCAGTCGCTCTGCCAGACCGGAGTGGCG
>DASZDI010000064.1:0-6135 GCA_035942135.1 Solirubrobacterales bacterium
GTGGCCGACGTGTTCCCCGCCTACGACGACGACGGCGGCCTGCTCCTCGTCCTCACCCCGGAGGGCTAGGAAATGGGCAAGCGACGCATCCACCTCTTCGTCCTGGTCTTCGTGGTCGGGCTCGTCGCCGTCTCCGGCCTCGTCATCGCCAAGAAGGAGACGAAACTCGGGCTCGACCTGCAGGGCGGCCTGGAGCTCGTCTACCAGGGGCAGCCGACCGGGACCACCACCGAGGTCAGCGGCGAAGACATCGAAGACTCGATCTCGATCATCGAACAGCGGATCAACAAACTCGGCGTCTCCGAGCCGGAGGTCGCCAGGCTGGGCGTCGATCAGATCACCGTCAGCCTGCCCGGCGTCACCGACGCCAACCGGGCCGCCGAACAGGTGGGGACGACCGCCCAGCTCTTCTACTACGACTGGGAGCCGAACCTGATCGGCCCCGAGCGCACGATCGGCGGCCGACCGGGGCTGCAGCCCCCCGAAGGCCCGCTGAAAGCCTCGGAAAAACGCTGGGAAGAAGCCGGGCGCAACGTCAACAAACCGCTCGAGCAGCAGCTGATCATCAACGGCGCCTACCCGAATGCCTACCAGGCGGCGCTGCTCGCATCCGAACAGAAACCGGTCGAGGACTGCCAGGAGTGCTCGGTCGCGAAGCCGCGCTACTACCTCTTCAAAAAAGCCGAGCCGCATGACCTGATCGCCGGCCCGGAGCTGAGCCGGAAAGACCTCTACGTCAGCCCCACCGGGGAGAAACGCCCGAAGAACGGGATCGTGATCGAGGTCCCGCCCGGCGTCATCCTCGTCTCCGAATACCCGGTCGACGAATCGGGCCAGGTGAACGAAACCGTGGACCCCGGCTGGTACGCCCTCAAAGACGAACCGGCCCTGAGCGGCAACGACATCACCGAACCCGAACAGACCTACGACCAGGCCAACCAGCCGGTCGTCAGCTTCGGCTTCACCGACGACGGCCGCGACGCCTTCCAGGAAGTCACCCGCCGGATCGCGCAGCGGGGCCAGGCCCAGGCGATCGGGCCGGTCGGCTCGAAAGAAGCCGAAGCCCTCTCCGGCCACTTCGCCGTCGTCCTCGAGAACGAAGTCAAAACGCGGCCGATCATCAACTTCTCCGAAAACCCCGACGGCATCGACGGCCGCACGGGCGCTCAGATCAGCGGCGGGTTCAAAGACATCACCGAGGCCCAGGACCTGGCGACGACCCTGCAGATCGGCGCCCTGCCGATCAACCTCAAACTGATCAGCCAGACCCAGGTCTCGGCGACCCTCGGCAGCCAGGCCCTCGACGACGGCATCAAGGCCGGGATCGTCGGCCTCGTGCTGGTGATCATTTTCCTGCTGCTCTACTACCGCTTCCTCGGCCTGGTCGCGTCGCTCGCGCTCGGCGCCTACGGGGCGATCTTCTTCGCCCTGATCAACCTGATCCCGATCACCCTGACCCTGCCGGGGATCGCGGGGCTGGTGCTGACGATCGGCGTCGCCGCCGACTCCAACATCGTCATCTTCGAGCGGATCAAGGAGGAGGTGCGCGCCGGGCGCTCGATGTCGAGCGCGATCAGCGCCGGCTACAAACGCGGGATCAGCACGATCATCGACGCGAACGTGATCACCCTGCTGACCGCGTTCATCCTCTTCGTGCTGGCGACCGCCGGGGTCAAGGGCTTCGCCTTCACCCTCGGGGTCGGGACGATCGTCTCCCTGCTCACCGCGGTCGTCTTCACCCAGGCGCTGCTCGGCAGCATGAGCCGCTCCCGCCTCCTCCGCTCTCCCAGCTTCCTGGGGGCCGGCGGCGAGGGCAAACGCTGGCACTTCGACTTCATGGGCGCGAGCCGCTGGTTCTTCTCGGTCTCGGGCGTGATCCTGATCATCGGCGGCGTTGCCCTGGCGACCAAGCAGCTCAACCTCGGCATCGACTTCGAGTCCGGCACCAGGATCAAAGTGGCGCTGGAGCAGAAAACGGACGAGGAAGAGGTGCGAGGCGCGCTGGAGGACTCCGGCGTGCCGGCCGAGGAGGTGCAGCAGGTCACCGACCCGAACTTCGGCTCCAACGTCTTCCAGATCCAGTCGCACGAACTCGCGCCGAGCGAAGTCAAACAGGCGGAGTCCGTGCTCACCTCCGAGTTCGGGGTCGTCGAAAACGGCTTCGACAGCACCAGCGTCGGCCCCACCTTCGGGCAGCAGGTGGCCGACAGCGCCCTCAAGGCCCTGATCTTCTCGCTGCTCGTGATCGCCGGCTACGTGGCCCTGCGATTCGACCCGAAGTTCGCGGTGCCCGTCCTGATCGCGATCCTCCACGACATCCTGATCACCGCCGGCGTCTATTCGTTGACCGGAAAAGAGGTGAGCAGCGGTACGGTCGCCGCCTTCCTGACGATCTTGGGGTACTCGATCTACGACACCATCATCGTCTTCGACCGGATCCGCGAGAACGTGCCGCGGATGCCGCGCGCGGCGTTCTCGCAGATCGTCAACCGCTCGATGAGCGAGGTCCTGACCCGCTCGCTGGCGACCAGCTTCTCGACCCTGCTCGGGATCGCCTCGCTGCTGGTCTTCGGCGGCTCCACCCTCCAGGACTTCGCCTTCGCGATGCTGGTCGGGATCGCCTCGGGAACCTATTCCTCGATCTTCATCGCCTCGCCGGTGCTGACCGCCTGGAAGGAACGCGAGCCGGGCTTCGTCCGCCGCCGCCTACGGATCGCCGAGATCGAGGGCGGCACCGTGCCCGCCTTCGCCGACGACATCGAGATGGCGAAGCTGGGCCGGGACGACGAGCCCGAAGGAGATGCCGCCCGCGAAGTCGAGGCGCCCGCCGCGGAGGCGGCGCCGGGGGCGGTGGCGACGGGCGAGCGCAGCGACGACTCCGGCAACGGCAGCGGCGTCCTCACCAACGGCGACGGGGACGGCGACCCCGACTCGGTCGAGCGCCGTGAGCGCAACGCCGAGCGACGCGCCCGCCGCCAAGCCCGCCGCAAACACGGAAGGAAGCGTTAGTCCCCATGGCCCTGGTCGTCTTCTTCACGATGGGAATCGCCCTCTGGCACTTCACGGTGTTCGTGCCGGACCGGTTCTGGCAGGGGATCGTCGGCGCCTTCCTCGGCGCCGTGCTGGGGTCGGTCGTCTTCGGGATGATCGTGCAGGAGCTCAGCGGCCGCGACCTCGGCGACACCGACCTCACCACCGCCCTGATCTCGGTCCCGGGCACCCTGATCGGCCTCGCGATCGTCTACGCGATCGGCTCCCGGTCCGAAGACGAGCTCGGCTGAGCGCCGCGTAAGCCGCATCTTGGGCGGATCGCTTCGCCCGCTTCCGCCGCCGCGCTTCCTAGCCTGAAAGCGTGGCGAAGACCATCAGCGCATTTGCCGTCGAGCCCTATTCCTACGCGGAGGCCCGCGCGCTCTCCGACGAGCTCGGGCTGAGCGAGCCCGTCGCCGTCACCCTGGTCCGGCGCGGCTACCGCACGCCCGAGCAGGCCCGCTCGTTCCTGGCCGCCGACGAGTCGCACCCACCATCGGCCTTCAGCGGGATGGAGGTCGCGGTCGAGCGGGTGCTGGCGGCGGTCGCGGCGGGCCGGCGGATCACCGTCCACGGCGACTTCGACGTCGACGGCGTCTGCGCGACGGCGCTGACGATCGGCACCCTGCGGGGGCTCGGCGCCGAGTGCGACTGGTTCATCCCCAATCGGATCGAGGACGGCTACGGGCTCTCTACGGACAACGTCAGGCGCCTCGCGGAGCGGGGGACCTCGCTGCTGCTCACGGTGGACTGCGGAATCACTTCCGTGGAAGAGGTCGCACTCGCTCGCGAGCTGGGCATGGAGGTCATCGTCACCGACCACCACCAGCCGGCTGCCGAGCTGCCGGACTGTCCGATTCTGCACCCGGAGATCAGCGACTACCCGTTCCACTCTCTCTGCGGGACGGCAGTTGCCTGGAAGCTGTCATCGGCGCTGCGGGCGGCGTCAGGTATGGGGTCTCCAGGAACTCCGCGCGAAGTCGCGCCTGGAGACCCCATACCTGACGCCGACGGAGACGCCGATCTTGACTTGGTGGCCTTGGCGACCGTCGCGGATGTGGTTCCGCTGGTTGGCGAGAACCGGTCGTTGGTCCGACGGGGGCTGGCGGTGTTGCGGCGGGCCCAGCGACCAGGGGTCAGGGCGCTGTTGGAGGCTTCGAAATGTCAGGCGGAGACTCTCGATGAGAGTGACCTGGGGTTTCGGTTGGCGCCGCGGATCAATGCTGCGGGGCGGTTGTATCGGGCCGATGCCGGGGTGGAGCTGTTCCTGACCGAGGACGAGGGGCGGGCGGAGGCGATCTCGGTGGAGCTGAGCCGGGCCAATTCGGAGCGGCGGGCGACGGAGCGGGAGGTGGATACCGCTGCCGAGGCGGCGCGGCGGGAGCTGCCGGACGAGTTGCGGGAGGCTCACGGGCTGGTCCTGGCCGGGCGCGACTGGCATCCGGGAGTGGTCGGGATCGTCGCTTCTCGGCTGGTCGAGCGGCACTGTCGGCCGGTCGTGGTCGTCTCCCTCGACGAAGAGGGGAACGGGCGCGGCTCGGGGCGGAGCATCTCCGGCTTCGACCTGTTGGCGGCGCTCGAGGCCTGCGCCGAGCACCTCGAGGGCTTCGGCGGGCACCGGGCCGCTGCCGGGCTGACCTTGAAGGCGGAGAACGTCGAGGCTTTTCGGGAGGCGTTCGCCGCCCATGCCGATCAGGTCTTGAGCCCGGAGGACCTGCTTCGCACCGAGCGGGTCGACGCGATGGCGGGCGGGGTCGGCCTCGGCCTGGAGCTGGCCGAGGAGCTGCGACAGCTGGCCCCGTTCGGGATGGGCAACCCCGGCGTGCGGCTGCTGGTCCCCTCGGCCCGGGTGACCGACGTGCGGGCGATGGGGGAGGGCAAGCACGCTCGCTTCAGCCTCCACAGCGGCTCCCACCGCGCGCTCGGCGTCGCCTTCGGCCGTTCCAGCCTCGGCGTCGAGGACGAGGACCTGCTCGACGCCACCGTGCGGCTGGAGGTGAACCACTGGAACGGCTCGGTCGAGCCCCGCGTCGTCCTCCGCGAGCTCTACCCGCTGGAGGAGGCGGAGCCGGAGAAGCCGGCGCTCCCGCACTCGTGCCGCGGCGAGGAAGCGGAATGGTGGCAGCGGTTCGAGGCCGAGTTGAGCGCGGACCTGAGCGCCGAGTCCGCGCGGGACCGCGATATGGGCGGTCTGTCGCGGACTCGCGAAGGAGGGGAAGGCCGTCGCCTCGTTCAGGGCGCTGCCTCGGCCACGGTTGCGATCGCGGAGCTGGTCTCCAGCGGCGCGGGGGTGCTGGCGGTCTGCGCCGATGCCTCTCGCCGGGCGGCGCTGGCGAACGGTGCGAGCGGGCTCGCCCGCTTCAACGGCGGCGCTGCCCTGATCGCCTGTCATCGCTGCAGCGATGAGGAGATCGCCGGCCTGCGAGGGAGGGCGAGCGCCGGTCTCGCCTTGACCGACTTCGCGGCGCTGGAGCGGGAGCCGGAGCTCGCCTGCGCCTTCGAGCACGTCGTCCTCGTCGACCCGCCGCGCGGCGAGCTGGACAGGCTGCGGGCAGCGCTGCCGTGCGCGGAAGGGGGCTTCCTGCACGTGCTCTGGACCGAGGCCGAGCGGGAGTTCGCCGGCAAGGCGCTGGCCGAGCAGTGGCCGACCCGGGACGGGGTGGCGGCCGCCTACCGTGCCCTGCGCGAGGCGGGAGAGGCGAGCGGCCCCGAGCTGCGCCAGGCGCTCGTCGGCGAGGGCGGCTACCCGCTCTGCCCCGAGGCCTGCGCGCGCCGCTTCCGGGTCCTGCGTGAGCTCGGGCTGGCGCAGGGGCCCGCAGAGGGCGGCGCAGGCGTCGTCCGGGTCGTATCCTCCTCAGAGAGGACCGATCTGCAGCGCTCGGCTGCATTTCGCGCCTACAGCGACAGACTTTCGGAGGCCCAGCAATACCTCGCAAGACCCAAACCGCGGTAGAGCACGAGGAGCTCCTCGCCGATCTCTTTGCGGTGATCGAGGAGTTCGATTCGGCGATGCCCGAGAACGGGCACGGCAACGGGTCCTCGGGCGGCGGCACCGCCCTGGCGGTGGCGACGATCGACCGGGCCAAGGTCGAGCGCGCCTTCGAC
>DASZDI010000065.1:0-2133 GCA_035942135.1 Solirubrobacterales bacterium
GACCTCAGCCGGCGGCGGCGGCAAAGAGGGCGGGATCCTGAACGGGACCTACGCCTCCTTCCCCGACTACATGGACCCGCACCTCTCCTACACGGCGGAAGGCTGGTCGGCGATGGCGGACGTCTACATCCCGCTGCTGACCTACAAGCACGCCGAGGGCGACGAAGGCAGCGAAGTCATCCCCGGCCTGGCGAAAGACCTGCCGGAGATCAGCAACGGCGGCAAGACCTACACCCTCTTCCTCCGCCCGGGCCTCAAATACTCCGACGGCTCCCCCGTCAAAGCCTCCGACTTCCCCTTCGCGGTGGAACGGATGATCAAGCTCAACTCCGGCGGATCGCCCTTCTACCTGACGATCGAAGGCGCCGAAAAATTCGCCGAAACGAAAAAAGGGCCGATCCCGGGGATCAAGACCGACGACAAAACCGGCGAAATCGTCATCAACCTCGAAAACCCGAGCGGAACCTTCACCAACGAGCTCGGCCTGATGTTCGTGGCGCCGCTGCCCCAGGACACGCCGATCGAGGACCAGTCGGCCAGCCCGGCGCCCGCCACCGGCCCCTACATGATCACCAAATCGCAGCCCGGCAAAGGCTGGGAATACGAGCGCAACCCCTACTGGGAGAAAGCCAACGGCGAGGCGATGCCCGACCTGCCCGACGGCAACGTCGACGGGGCGAAGATCACGATCGTCCGCAACGAGCAGTCCCAGGTCGACGACGTCGAACAGGGCACCTACGACTGGATGCAGAACCCGCCGCCCTCCTCGCGCTACGCGGAAGTCAAAGAAAAATACGAGGGCACCCAGTTCGAGGTCGAGCCGACCATCAGCACCTACTTCTTCTGGATGAACACGACGCAGCCGCCGTTCGACGACCTCGAGGTGCGGCAGGCGGTCAACCACGCCGTCGACCCGCGGGCGCTGGAACGGATCTACGCCGGCCAGCTCAGCGGCTCCCAGCAGATCCTGCCCCCGGGCATGCCGGGCCACCAGGAGTTCGAGCTCTACCCGTACGACCTGGCGAAAGCCAAGGAAATGATCAAAGCGGCGAACCCGTCGGACATGGACATCACCGTCTGGACCGACACCGAAAGCCCGAACAACGAAGCCGGCGAATACTTCAACGAGGTGCTCAAGGACCTCGGCTTCAACACGACGCTGAAAATCCTCAACGCCGACAACTACTTCACGGTGATCGGCAACCAGAGCACCGCGGACCTCGACGCCGGCTGGTCGAACTGGTTCCAGGACTACCCGCACCCGAACGACTTCTTCCAGCCGCTGCTGGCCGGAGAAAGCATCCTCCCGACCAACAACGGCAACTTCGCCAACTTCGACGACCCGGCGGTCAACAAAAAGATCTCCGAACTCGGCGAAGAGCAGCTCGGGCCGGAGCAGGAAGAGGCCTACGCGGAGCTGGACAAAGAAATCATGGAACAGGCGCCGTGGGCGCCCTACGGGAACCGGACCCTGTCGACCTTCGTCTCCGACGAGATCGAGTTCGACAGCGTCATCTTCAACCCGACGTTCGGCCACTACCTCAGCAGCTTCGAATTCAAGTAGCGCCGCCAGGGGTAGAAGAACCTCGTGCCTAAAGAGGAAGCGAGCGCAGAGCGAGGGCCTTGGTCCCTCGCTCTGCGGCGGTTCCTCCGCAACCGCCTCGCGGTCGCCTTCCTCGGACTCTTCGTCCTCATAGTCCTCTTCGTCCTCGCGGCGCCGCTGTGGGCGGAGCACGTGGCGGAAACCGGGCCGAACCAGGAGCACATCGTCGAACAGATCACGGTCGACGGCGAGCAGCGGGACATCGTCACGGTCGAAGGGAAACCGATCGGGCCGCAGTGGTTCGACGCGGGCGGCAAGTTCTTCCTCGGCGCCGACAGCCGCCTCGGCCGCGACGAGATGGTGCGGCTGATGTACGGCGGCCGCATCTCCCTGCTGGTCGGGATCAGCGCCGCCCTGATCTCCACCACCCTGGCCGTGCTCCTCGGGCTGCTCGCGGGCTACTTCGGCGGCAGGGTCGACACCCTGATCGCCCGCACCCTCGACGCGATCTGGTCGCTGCCGGTCTTCCTGATCGGCCTGGCGATAGGAATCGCGCTCGCCGTCGGCGGCCTCGCGATCGGGCCGCTCGA
>DASZDI010000066.1:0-5194 GCA_035942135.1 Solirubrobacterales bacterium
GGAGTGGACGATCAACGGCTACTCGCTCTCCTTCGCGGTGCTGCTGGCGACCGGCGGCCGGCTCGGCGACATCTTCGGCCGCCGGCGGATGTTCCTCGTCGGGGTGGTGATCTTCGCCCTCACCTCGGCGACCGCGGGCCTCGCCCCCGACGAGACCTCACTGGTGATCAGCCGGATCTTCCAGGGCGTCGGCGCGGCGCTGATGATGCCGGGGACGCTCTCGATCATCACCGACGCCTTCCCGCCCCACGAGCGCGGCAAGGCGATGGGCACCTGGGCCGGCGTCTCCGCCCTGGCGCTGGCGATCGGGCCGGTGCTCGGCGGCTTCCTCACCGAGCACGTCAGCTGGCGGGCGATCTTCTACATCAACATCCCGGTCGCGGTCGGGGCCGTGCTGGCGACGCTGTTCGCGGTGCGCGAGTCCCGCGACACCTCGGTCGGCCGCGAGGTCGACTATGCCGGGGTCGCGATCCTCACCGCCGGGCTGACCGCGCTCGTGCTCGCCCTGGTCGAGGGCAACGTCTGGGGCTGGGGCTCGCCCGAGATCGTCGCCCTGCTGGTCGGCGCCGTCGTCGCCCTGCCCGCCTTCGTCTTCGTCGAGAACCGGGTCAAGGCGCCGATGGTCCAGTTCGACCTGCTCAGCGACCGCAACTTCCTCGCCGCGGTGGTGGTGGCGATGATCATCAGCTTCGCGATGCTGGGCGTCTTCTTCTTCCTCGCCCTCTACATGCAGGACATCCTCGGCTACTCGCCGCTGGAGGCGGGGGTGCGGTTCCTGCCTTCGACCCTGATGATCGTCGGCGTGGCGCCGGTCGCGGGCCGCCTCTCGGACCGCTTCGGCCCGCGCTGGCTGATCGCCGTCGGGCTGCTGATCGTCGCCGCCTCGCTCTTCAGCTTCAGCCGGATCGCGGTCGACTCGACCTACCTCGACCTGCTGCCCGGGTTCATGCTCCTCGGCATCGGGATCGCGATGACGATGTCGCCGATGACCAGCGCGGCGATGAACGCGGTGCCGGTGCAGAAAGCCGGGATCGCCTCCGGGGTGCTCTCGATGTTCCGCATGGTCGGCGGCAGCCTCGGAGTCGCCGTCACCGGGGCGATCTTCCTCGGACTGGTCAACTCGCGGCTGGAGTCGCTGCTGGCCGGGAGCGGGATCACCGCGGCGCAGCGCGAGGCGATCTCCGAGCGGCTCGGCGCCGGCTCCCTCCAGCACGTTCCCGGGATCGACCCGGCGCAGGCGAAGCAGGTCGCCGCCGCGGGCAACGAGGCGTTCGTCTACGCGCTCAGCCATGCGATGACCGTCTCCGGCTTCGTCGCCCTGGTCGGGGCGGCGGTCGGGGCCTTCGCGATCCGGGCGAAGACGAAGACCGAGACCAGCGTCGAGGCGGCGACGGCCGAGGCCAACCCCGGCGGCGAGGCGATCGCGGCCGAGGACGCGCAGGGAGCGGTCAGGGCTTAGGCTCGCCGGCGTCCCGATGCTGGTCCTGCTGCCCCCTTCGGAGGGGAAGACTCACCCTGAGCCGGGCGAGCCGGTCGAGCTCGCCTCGCTCGCCTTCGCCGACGAGCTGGGCGAGCGGCGGGCGCAGCTGCTCGACGCGCTCGAGCGGCTCGGCTCGGTCCCGCGGGAGCGGGCGGTGGAGATGCTGGCGATCTCCCCCGGCCAGGCCGGCGAGGTCGAAGTGGACGCGCGGCTGCGACAGGCGCCCGCGGCGCCCGCCGCCGAGGTCTACAGCGGCGTCCTCTACGACCGCCTCGGCCTGCCGGAGCTGCCCGCCGCGGCGCGACGGCAGGTGCTGATCGCGAGCGCCCTCTGGGGGGTGGTGCGACCCGCGGACCGCATCCCCTACTACCGCTTCTCGGCGAAAGCGCGACTGGAGGGGATCGGCGCGGTGGCGGGCTTCTGGCGCCCCGCGCTCGCCGCGGCGCTGCCGGACGACGAGGGCGACCTCGTCGTCGACATGCGCTCCGCCGCCTACGCCGCCGCCTGGAAGCCGAAGCGGGCGACGCTGCTGGCGGTCCGCGCCTTCAGCGAGAGCGGCGGCAGGCGCAAGCCCGTCTCCCACATGGCGAAGGCGGTGCGGGGGGAAGTCGCCAAAGCGTTGCTGCTGGCGAAGAAGCCCGCGGCCGACCCCGAGGCCGCCGCTGTGATCGTCGAGGCCGCCGGCTTCACCGTCGAGCTCAACGACGGCAACCTCGACGCGATCGTCTAGATCCGGAGCGGCGGCCAGGCGGCGGGGTCGGTGAGGTCGATCCAGGGGAGCAGGTGGACCTCGACGTTCGCGAGGGAGGCGATCGTCTCGCGGTTGGAGCGCTCGATCTCGGACGGCTCCTCCGGCCAGGGGGTGAGGACGACCGCGGCGACCTCGAGGCCGGCGGCGCGGGCGGCCTCGACCGTCAGCAGGGTGTGGTTGATCGTCCCCAGGCCGGGGCTCGCGACGACGACCAGGGGGTGGCCGAGGTCGGCGGCGAGGTCGCGGACGAGATAGGCGGGGGCGAGCGGGACCATCAGACCGCCGACGCCCTCGCAGACGATCGCGTCGGCGCGCTCGGCGGCGGCGCGGGCAGCTTGCCGCAGGCGCTCGGGATCGATCTCCTCCCCTGCCATCGCGGCGGCGAGATGCGGGGAGGCGGGCGGCCCGTAGCGGTAGGGGGCGATCTCCTCGTCGCTCTGCACGGAGCCGGAGGCGCGGCGCAGCAGGGCGTGGTCGGTCTCGACTCCTTCGTCGAGGCCGGTCACCGCGGGCTTGAAGACGGCGACGTCGTGGCCCTCGCCGGCGAGCGTCCGCGCGATCGCCGCCGCGACCACGGTCTTGCCGACTTCGGTGCCGGTGCCGGTGACGAAGACGCCCGGCACCCGCTAGGCGGCGAGGGGTTGGGGCTCGACGAGCCCGACCTCGCGGGCAGCCGCGCCGACCTGCCGCGCCGCGCCGACCAGCTCCTCGGCGCGGTGGCTCGCCATCGCCGTGAAGCGCAGCCGGGAGGAGCCCTCGGGCACGGTCGGCGGCCGGATCCCCTGGACGAAGACACCTCGTTGCAGCGCCAGCTCGCAGAGCGCCATCGTCGTCTCGGCCTCGCCGACCTCGACCGGGACCACCTGGGTCTCCGAGCGGCCGACATCGAGGCCCTCGTCGGAGAGGGCCGAGCGCAGGGCCGCGGCGTTGGCCTGCAGCCGCTCGACCAGCTCCGGCTCGCGCTCCAGCACCTCCAGGGCCGCGAGCGCCGCGCCGACGGCGGGCGGGGGCGGGGCGGTCGAGAAGATGAAGGGCCGGGCTGAGTTGACGAGGAAGTCGACCGTCTCCGCGCTCGCGCAGACGTAGGCGCCGTAGGAGCCGAGGGCCTTGCCGAGGGTGCCGACGACGACGTCGACTTCGCCGCTGAGGCCGGCGGCGGAGACCGAGCCGCGCCCGCCCGGCCCGACCGCGCCGGTCGCGTGGGCCTCGTCGACCATCAGCCGGGCGCCGTGGCGGCGGGCCAGCTCCAGCAGCTCGGGCAGCGGCGCCACGTCGCCGTCCATCGAGAAGACACCGTCGGTGACGATCAGCGCGGCCCGTCCCCCGGCGCGGTGCAGCCCCCATGCCAGGTGCTCGACGTCGGCGTGGCGGTAGACGAAGGTGTCGGCCCGCGAGAGCCGGCAGCCGTCGACGATGCTGGCGTGGTTGAGCTCGTCGGAGAAGACGACCTCGCCCTTCCCCGCGAGGGCGGCGATGGCGCCGGTGTTGGCGAGGTAGCCGGAGCCGAACAGCAGCGCCGCCTCGTAGCCCTTGAAGGCCGCCAGCCGCGTCTCGAGCCGGCGGTGCGGCTCCATGTTGCCGGAGATCAGCCGCGAGGCGCCGGCGCCCGCGCCCCAGCGCAGCGCCGCCTCGGCCGCCGCCTCGCGCACCTCGGCGCGGTCGGCGAGCCCGAGGTAGTTGTTCGAGCAGAGCAGGAGGACGGGGCGGCCGTCGAGGGTGACGCTGGGGCCCTGGGGGCCCTCGATCAGGCGAAGTCGCCGGTAGAGCCCGCGCTCGCGGAGCTCCTCGAGCCGCTCGGCGACGTCGGTCACGCCGCCTGTGGGTAGGAAGGCGGCTTCTTCGCCTTCTTCACGACCCGCAGCTGGGTGGAGGGGTCCCAGAAGTTCGCCTCCTGCTGACTGTCGACCAGCTCGTCCATCGGCGTCGCCGGGCTCTCGCCCTCGAGCCAGCCGGAGCGGTTGTCGGGGCGCGGGTTGGCGCCGTTGTCGGGCTGGCGGGCCACGTTCAGGCCCAGCTCTTCGAACATCGCCCGGTCGTCGGCGGGCTCGGCGCCGAGGGTGGTGAGGAAGTTCCCCATCATCACCCCGTTGAGGCCGGCCTTGACCGCGAGCTTGTGCATGCTGCCGAGGTTCTCGACCCGGCCGCCGCAGAGGCGGAAGAGGGCGCCGGGGATGATCAGGCGGAAGATCGCGATCCACTTGACGACCTCCCAGGGGTCCATCACCTCGCGGTCGCCGAATTTGGTCCCGTCCTTCGGGATCAGGAGGTTGATCGGCACCGAGGTGGGGTTGATCTCGGAGAGCTCGAAGGCCATCTCGACCCGCTGCTCCTCGCTCTCGCCGAGGTTGAGGATGCCGCCGACGCAGGTCTCCAGCCCGGCCTCCTTGACCGCCTGGATCGTCCGCAGCCGGCCCTCGTAGCGGACCGTGGTCGAGACCTCGGGGTAGTAGGAGCGGGCCGACTCGACGTTGTGGTGGACGCGCTGGACGCCGGCCTCCTTCAGCGCCTTCGCCCGCTCGGCCGACATGTGGCCGATCGAGGCGCAGCGCTTGAGGTTCGTCTGCTCAGCGACGAGCCGTGCGCCCGCGCGCCGCTTCTCGCAGTCGCGCCGCGACAGGCCTTGGCCCTGCGTGACCATGCAGAAGCGGTGCGCGCCCGCCGCCTCGGCCGCGCGGGCGTGCTCGAGGATCTGATCGGGGCTCATCATCGCGTGCATCGGCGTGTCCGCCTCGGCGAAGCGCGACTGCGAGCAGAAGCCGCAGTCCTCGGCGCAGCCGCCCGACTTGGCGTTGACGAGCGAGCACATGTCAGTCGAGTCGCCGAAGCGCTCCAGGCGGACGCGCCAGGCGCGCTCGACCAGCGCCTCGATCTCGGCGTGTTCCTCGATCTGCCCGAGCCGAAGCGCCTCTTCCTGGGTGATGAGCGGCGGCACGCTGGATGGCACCGTAGGTGCTGTCCCGGAC
>DASZDI010000067.1:0-2559 GCA_035942135.1 Solirubrobacterales bacterium
ATCGAGAAGATCGTGTCGGCGGCGGTGGCGTCTTCGAGCGTGACCCGGGCCAGCGTCCTCGAGGCCGGGTCCATCGTCGTCTCGCGCAGCTGTTTGGCGTTCATCTCGCCCAGTCCCTTGAAGCGGGTCAGCTGAACGCCCTGGCGGGCCAGCTCCAGCACCGCCCCGCGGAGCGCCTCGAACGAGAGCGCGGCGCTGCGTCGCTCGCCGCGCTTGACTTCGAAGGGCGGTCGGCCGACCTGTTTCAGCAGCGCCGCGTGGACCTCGGCGAACTTGCGGTAGTCGTGGTGCGCGAACAGCTCCGCCGGCAGCCGGTGGGTCCTCGCCAGCCCGCTCCTGCGTTCGATCGCCTTGACCGTGACGCAGTCCTCGCTGCTGTCCAGCACCTCGGTGTCGAACGGCTCGTTCTCGCCGCCGCCGCGCTGAAGCAGGTCGCGCGCGGCCTCCACGCTCGACACCTGTTCGTCGAGCAGGCTCGACTCCTCGAGGAAGCGCACCACTTCGTGGCCGAAGTCGGCCTGCAGCGACGAGCCCCAGCCCTCGTACTCTTTCGAGCGCCGGATGTAGGCCTGCCAGCGGCTCGGCGTCAGCTTGCGGCTCTCCCCACTCGCGTCGGTCAGCTCGAACTGCTCCAGCTTGTCGCGCAGGAGCAGCTCTTCGAGTTCTGACTCGCGCTCCAGGTAGGTCTCCTGGTTGCCCTGTTTCACGCGGTACAGAGGCGGCTTGGCGATGTAGACGTAGCCCTGGCTGATCAGCTCCGGCATCTGCCGGTAGAGGAAGGTGAGGACGAGGGTGCGGATGTGGGCGCCGTCGACGTCGGCGTCGGTCGCCATCACGATCTTGTGGTACCTGGCTTCCTCGATGTTGAACTCGTCGTGGACGCCGGTGCCGATCGCCGTGATCAGCGCCTGGATCTCGTTGTTGGCCAGCACCTTGTCGATCCGGCTCTTCTCGACGTTGATGATCTTGCCGCGCAGGGGCAGGACCGCCTGGGTGTTGCGGTCGCGGGCCTGCTTGGCGGAGCCGCCGGCGGAATCGCCCTCGACCACGAAGATCTCGGCCAAGCTCGGGTCCTTGACCGAGCAGTCGGCGAGCTTGCCCGGCAGGGTCGAGTTCTCCAGCGCCGACTTGCGGGTGAGGTCGCGGGCTTTGCGCGCGGCCGAGCGGGCGCGGGCGGCGTCGATCGCCTTCATGATCACCCGTTTGGCGTCCGCGGGGTTCTCCTCGAGGTACTCGCCCAGCTTGCGGTTGGTGATCTCCTCGACCAGGCCGCGGATCGGCGGGTTGCCGAGTTTGGTCTTGGTCTGACCCTCGAACTGGGGGTCGTGGAGCTTGACCGAGATCACCGCGGTCAGCCCCTCGCGCACGTCCTCGCCGGCGAGGTTGTCGTCTTTTTTCTCCTTCAACAGGCCTTTGTTGCGCGCGTAGGCGTTGAGGGTCCGGGTCAGAGCCGAGCGGAAGCCGGAGAGGTGCGAGCCGCCCTCGTGGGTGTTGATGTTGTTGGCGAAGCTGAAGATCGACTCCTGGTAGGAGCCGTTCCACTGCATCGCGATCTCGACCTGGCCCTCCTCTTTGCCGCCGTCGAAGTAGATGACCTTCTTGTGGACCTCGTCCTTGTTGCCGTTGAGGTGGCGGACGAAGTCCTCGATGCCGCCGTCGTACTTGAAGGTGACGCTGTTGGTCTCGCCGCGCTCGTCGACCAGGTCGATCTTCAGGCCGCGGGTGAGGAAGGCGGTCTCGCGCAGGCGCTCGACCAGGACGTCGAAGTCGAACCCGATCTCTTCGAAGATCTCGAGGTCGGGGAGGAAGGTGATCTTGGTCCCGTGGGCGTCGGTCTTCTCGCCTTTGGTGAGGTCGTTCTGAGGTTTGCCGCGCTCGTAGTCCTGGCTCCAGACGTAGCCGTCGCGGCTGATCTCCAGGTGCAGGCGCTCGGAGAGCGCGTTGACGACGGAGACGCCGACGCCGTGCAGGCCGCCGGAGACCTTGTAGCCGCCGCCGTCCCCGAACTTGCCGCCGGCGTGGAGGACGGTGAGGACGACCTCGGCCGCCGGGCGCCCCTCTTTGGCCATCGTCTCGACCGGGATGCCGCGGCCGTTGTCCTCGACCGTGCAGCTGTTGTCCGGATGGAGGACGACGCGGACGGCGTCGCAGTGGCCGGCCAGGGCCTCGTCGACCGAGTTGTCGACCACCTCGTAGACGAGATGGTGAAGGCCGCGCGGGCCGGTCGAGCCGATGTACATGCCGGGGCGCTTGCGAACCGCCTCCAGGCCCTCGAGGACGGTGATGTCCTTGGCGCCATAGGAGTCGCCGCTGGCTTTTTTCTCAGGCAATGAGTCCCTTCCGGTTGACACAGAAACACACAAAACCCCGACTCCCTGTAGCTCGCTCCACAGTGGTCGGGGCCGCAAATGCGAGTTGCCATAAGAATACCAGTTGAGGGCGCCGTACGAACCGTCAGCTTCAACCGTTTTCCCTGCAAATCGTGAAAAAAGAGTGCCTAGAAAGAGTCTGAGTTGACACGAAAGCGCAACGCCTGCGGCGCTCGGTCCCCCACTTGCC
>DASZDI010000068.1:0-1712 GCA_035942135.1 Solirubrobacterales bacterium
CCGCGGGCTCGAGCTCCTCAGCGCCGGCTCGATCTGGCAGGCGCGGGGCTGGCGGGAGGCGCTGCGGCGCCTGCGCGACAAGCTCGAGTCCGACCGTCCGGCGCTGGAGCGGATCGCCGTCGCCGGGGGCAACCGCCACGCAACCGGCGTCTTCTAGTCCTCTATAGACTCTCGCCGCCGATGTCCCCGCACCGCCGCTTCCTGCCGCTCTTCGCCCTCCTGGCCCTCGCCCTCGCCATGGGCGTCTCCGCCTGCGGCTACGAGAGCAACTCCCACCACGTCGAGGAGGGCGAGCCGGTGGAGCTGGGCGAGCTGCACTACAACGTCACCTTCTCCCGCTACCTGAACCCGAACGACCCCCAGGACGCCCCTCTCCTCGAGGACCAGCCGGAAGCCCCGCAGGGCGAAAGCTACTTCGGCGTCTTCTTCGAAGTCCAGAACGAGAGCGAGAAGGCGCAGCCGCTGCCGGAGACGTTCACGATCACCGACACCGACGAGCAGGAGTTCGAGGTGAAGGAGAGCGAGAGCATCTTCGCCTTCCCGTTCGGCGGCACGGTCGAAGCCCAGGAACAGATCCCGATCCTCGACTCGCCGGCCCAGCTGGGCCCGGTCGAAGGCTCCGTAGCGATCTTCCTGCTGCCCGAAGAAGCGTCCGAGAACCGGCCGCTGATCCTCCACATCCCCGGTCACGAGGACGAAGAGGGCGGCGAAGTAGTGCTCGACCTCTAGGAGGGATCGGCGCCGCTCAGAGCCCGGCCGCGAGGACTTCCGCCGCGATCGGCGCGGCGACTTCACCGCCTGAGGCTTCGGCTTCGATCAGCAGCACCCCGACCGCCAGCCGCGGCTTCTCGGCCGGGGCGAAGGCGGTGAACCAGGCGTCCTTGATCTGGACCGGGTTATCGGATTCCTCCTGGCCCGGCTTCGGCCCGAGCTCGGCGGTGCCGGTCTTGCCGGCGACCTGGGCCTCGGAGATCGCCGCGGCGGTGCCGGTTCCTTCGGTGACGACGCCGATCATCAGCTCGGTCATTTCCTTCGAGACCTGCTCGGACATCACCCGCACCGGCTCCATCGTCGGGCGCAGCTTCTTGTTGGCGACGACGGAGGTCGGCAGGCGGACGCCGTCGTTGGCCACCGCCTGCGAGGCGCTTGCCATCTCCAGCGGCGTCGCCAGCACTTCGCCCTGGCCGATCGCCGAGACGCCGAGGTCGATTTCTTCGCCGATCTCGGTCGGGATCGTCGATTCCTCGGGTTCGACTTCGCGGACGATCTGCGGCGCGTAGAGGCTGGGCGGTTCGTTGAAGCCGAACTTCTCCGCCGTCTCGACCAGCTTGTCGTTGCCGACCGCCGGGCCCAGCGGTGCGAAGACGGCGTTGCAGGAGTGGGCGAAGGACTCGCGGAAGTCGCCGCCGCAGATCTCGCCGTTGGCGTTGTAGATGAAGCGGCCGCCGACGTCGATGCCGTCGCTGATTTCGAACTCGTCCTCCATCTCGACGGCGCCGCTTTCCAGGGCGGCAACCGTGGTCACCACCTTGAAGGTCGATCCAGGCGGCTGGGGGGCGGAGAAGGCCAGGCCGGCCAGCGCCCGCACGTCGCCTTTGCGCGTGTCGAGCACGGCGACGCCGCCCGAGCGCCCGGCCAGCGCCGCGACCGCCGCCTCCTGCAGGTCGGGGTCGATCGTCGTCTTCACCGGCGCCCCGGGCCGCGGTTTCGAC
>DASZDI010000069.1:0-5197 GCA_035942135.1 Solirubrobacterales bacterium
GCATGAGCAGGGCCGAAAAGCCCCGAGGCGTCAGCCGCAACACGCCCCTCCCTGCGAGGTGCAGCGGGAGACCCACCTGCACCCTCGCCGGCCGCCGCAACCGCTAAGGAGTCCCGCCCGCAAGCCTCACGTAGGCCTTCCAGGAAGGCTTCGGCACGAACCCCTCCCCGAACAGGCCTGACCCGGCGCAGAAGCTGCAGGCGCCCACGGCGTCGTCGACCGAGAACCAGAAGACGCTCTTGACCTTCCATTTCACCTGCTTGTTCCGCAGGTTCGTGAGGGCGGTCTTGAGTTCGCGGGCCTGGCCCGCTAGGCCCTTGCCGAACTGGTCGCTTTCGCTGGCCTTGTCGGAGCTCCAGCTGATCTCGGTGATCCAGAGGCCCTTGCCGGCGTCGCCGTTTTTCTTCAGGTAGTTACGGAATTCCTCGACCACTTCCGGCGTTTCCTTGGCCCGGATCGTGTACGGGTGGAGGGCAGCGCCGCTGAACTTGGTCTTCACGCCGGGCGTCCGTTTGTACATCACGTTGATGAAGTCGCTGGCGTACCAGTTGAGGCTTTTGTGCTTGCCGCTCGCGGTGCGGGCGCCTTTGGGCCGCGAGAAGAGCCCGGCGAGGACCACCTGCGCCCCCGGGTCCGCCGCCTTCAGCGCGGTGTGGGAGATCTTCACCAGCTTCCCGTATTCGGCCGGGTTGGGCTTGGCGATGAAGTACTTGAAGTTGGGCTCGTTCCAGATCTGCCAGTGGCGGATCGGCCGTTTCGGCACCTCGGGGTGCTCGGACCAGAAGCTGCCGGTGGGGCCGTAGCGCGCCACCGCCGCGGTCAGGAAGGCGACCCAGCCGGTCCGGCCGGCGCCGCTGACGGGCAGGTGGGCCGGCGCTTTGAGGGTGCCGCCGGTGCCGGAGACGGGCTTGCCCGGGACCGCCCATTCGGGGGCGCCGGAGAGGAACGGCAGGACTTTGATCCCCGCCTTGGCGGCCTCTTCGACCTGGTTGTCGAAGCCGCTCCAGTCGAACTGGCCGTCCTTGGTCGGCTGCACCGAGGCCCAGCCGACCGGGATGCGGATGCTTTCGACGCCGCCGCGGCTGAGCCGCTGGAATTTGTCGGCGCTGAGATGGCTCTGGGGAACGACGCCCCAGAAGCCCGCGGGGAGAGCCTGCGCGACGGAGGCGCAGGTCCCGAAGATCGCCGCCACGGTCAGGGCCGCAGTCCAGGCACGCACCATCCTCGTCATGCGATTCCTCGCTTTCGACATGTTCAGCTCGCCTTCGACGAGACGGGGGAACCGGTGTCGTCCTCCCGGCGTTGCCGGTAGAAGAACGCGCCGATCGAGATCGCGGCGAGAACGGCGATCGCGATCAGGATCGGGACCAGCGGCGAGGAGCCGCCGTCATCGGCAGCGGCGGAAGTGTCCGCGACCGGGGCGACATCGATCGACTTCGCCTGGCCGACATCGCCGCCTGCAGGCTTGGAGCCATTCGGGGCCTGGCCGTCGTCCCCGCCTGAGCCTTGGTTAGTCTGGCCCTGGTGGGCACCACCGCCCGTGCTCGGATCGTCGCTCCCGCCGGAACCGCCGCCTCCCGGCGCGGTGGAACCGCCGGCTTCGGGGTCCGATTCGTCATCGGTCTGGGTGTTCCCCGAGTCCTGCTTCGAAGAATTGTTGGAACTTTCGTTGTTCGGCACGGTTGGAACGTCAGTTTCGTACTGAATTTCCCCCGATTCCTCAGCCTGAGCCAAACCCGGAAAGCAAGCCATTGCCAGCACAGCAAGCACTGAAAGAAGCGCGAAGGCAGGTCGGGCCGAGCTACGGGCGCGGTGGCGGCGGGCCAGAGGCATGGCGCGCAAGGTTAGAGGAATCAGCGGCGCTGATAAGTCCGCTCGCCTTGATCCTCGGCCTGGCGCTTGCCGGAGGCGGCTTCGTAGTGGGAGAGCGCCATGTCGCCGGCCTTGCGGTCTGGCTGCTGCTCGTCGGCATGCTCGCCCTCGGCGCGGCAGGGCGCGCGACCCTTGGACGTCCGTTCTACTGGGCGACGGGACTGCTCGGTGGACTGGCGCTTTTCTCGGCATTCTCATCCCTCTGGTCAGGCTCGATCGAGCTCAGCGTCACCGAAGCGGACCGTGTCCTGGTCTACCTCGGCTTCTTCCTTGCTTCGTTCCTGATCGCCCAAACCGACCAAAGACGCCAACGTTTCGCTGAAGGCATCGGAATTTCCCTAATTGCGATCGCGATCGTCGCTCTGGCGACGCGCCTGCTGCCCGAGATCGTCGAGCTCGGGCCCGGCCTGGGGAGCAATCCGCGGCTCGGGTACCCGCTCGGCTACTGGAACGCCGACGGCCTCGCCTTCGGCATCGGCACCGCGATGGCGCTGTGGATGAGCAGGCGCTCGCTGAACCTCTCCCTGCGCTGGTTCGCCGTCGCGGCGCTGCCGACGGTCCTGCTCGCCCTCTACTTCACTTACTCGCGCGGCGGCCTGCTGGCGCTGCTCGTCGCCTGCGGCTGCCTGATCGCCCTCTCCCACGACCGCCTCTGGCTGCTGGCGACGCTGGCGATCGGCGCGATCGGCGCGATGCCGGCGATCCTCGCGGTCCAGGCCCGCCGCGCCCTCGCCGACAACTCGACCGAGGCGGCGATCGGCCAGGGCCGGACGGTGCTGCTGGTCCTCGTCGCCGGGACCGCGCTGGCGCTCGGCCTCTTCGCGCTCCTGCGCCGGCTGGAGCGGCGGGACGACGAGGTGACCGGGCGGGCGCTGGCGCTCTCCCGCGACCCGAAGGTGCTGAAGCGGGTGGCCCTGGTGCTGGCGCTGCTGGCGATCGGCGGCGTCGTCGCCGTCGGCGGCCGCGCCTGGGACCAGTTCTCGAGCCCCGACGTGGCGCTCCCGACCCAGCCCGAGGACCGCATCACCGACTTCTCCGGGACCGGCCGCCACGAATTCTGGCGCGTCTCCTTCGACGCCTTCGGCGAAGACCCGCTGATCGGCCAGGGCGCCGGCACCTACCGCTTCGCCTGGAACCAGATGCGGGAGATCCCGGTGCCGGTCCTCGACGCCCACTCCCTCTACTTCGAGGCCTTCGCCGAGCTCGGCCTGGTCGGCGGCCTGCTCGTGCTCGGCCTGGTCGGCACCCTGCTCTGGACCGGCTTCGCCGCCTGGCGCGACGCCAGCGGCCCGCGGCGCGAGCTCCACGCCGTCCTGCTCGCCGCCTGCCTCGCCTTCGCGATCGGCGCCGGGCTCGACTGGTTCTGGGAGATCGCCGCGATGGGAGCGGTCTTCTTCGCCGCCGCGGCCGCCCTCGTCGCCGCCCGCTGCGGGCAGCTCGCCCACCGGCGGGCCGAGAGCAACGGCCAGGGCAACAAGGGCGAGCAGCGCCGCTTCGGCCTCGCGGTGGCGGGGCTGGCGCTGGCCTGGGTTGCCGCCCTGGCGCTGGTCGGCCCGCTGCTGGTCGACCGCGAGATCGACAGCAGCAACGCCGCCGCGGCGCGAGGCGACGTCCTCGCCGCGGTCGACCACGCCGACACCGCCCGCTCGATCGAGCCCTGGGCCGCCACCCCCTACCTCCAGCTCGGGCTGCTGGCCGAGTCCCAGGGCGACTACGCGACCGCCGCCGACCGCCTCGGCGAGGCGATCGAGCGCGAGGAAGGCAACTGGCTCCTCTACTACCTGCGGGCGCGGATCGAGCAGCGCGGCGGCGACGAGGCGGCGGCGCGGGCCGACCTCGCCGAGGCGCGCCGGCTCAACCCAGAGGAGCAATGCCTCCGCGAAGGGGTTGAAGGATGCGGATGACCAAAGCGCCCGACACCAGGAGCGAGGCCGAGAAGGCGGCGGCGAGGGCCGCGCCCGCGCCGATCCCCTTCGACACCGAGGGCCACGGGCCGAACGAGTCGCGCCGGCGCGGGGCGCTGCTGCGGCGCCTGCTCGCGCTCGGCGACTGGGGGGCGCTGCTGGCCACCCTCTGCGCGGTCACCGCCGCCAGCAACAGCACCGACGTCGCCGACCTCTTCTGGGCGGTCCTCTTCAGCCCCGCCTGGGTGATCGTGATCAAGCTCCACGGCCTCTACGACAACGACCACCGCCGGATCCGCCACAGCACCCTCGACGAGCTCCCCTCGCTGGTCTCGGCCAGCGTCCTCGGCACCCTCGTCCTCGACGGCCTGCTGGCGATCAGCCCGGCCGGTCCCCTCTCCCCCGCCAGCGCGATCGGGGTCGGCGTCGGCACCTTCGCGATCAGCTTCGTCGCCCGCGGCGTCCTGCGCTTCCTCTGGCACCGCCTCACCGGCCAGGCGCTCGGCCTCGTGATCGGCCCGCCGAAGGCCGTCGACATGGTCGCCCGCCGCGTCTCCACCCACCCGGAGACGCGCCTGGCCCTGGTCGGCTACCTCTGCGCCGAGAGCGACGAGGAGGCGACCGAGCTGCCCCGCCTCGGCTCCCTCGCCGACATCTCCGAGGTCGCCCGCGAGCTGGCGATCGAGCGCGTCGTCGTCACCGAAGGGGAGATGAGCCAGGTCGACGCCGAGCGGCTGATCGAGGAGTGCAAGGCCGAGGGCCTGGCGCTGACCTTCCTCCCCCAGCACTACGGGCTGCTCGGGCCGGGGATCGAGCTCAACCGCCTCGCCGAGCTGCCGGTCCTCGACTTCCGCTTCAGCGACCCGCCGCGCTCGACCGTGGCGATGAAGCGGGCGATGGACATCGTCGTCTCCGCGCTGCTGCTGGTGGCGCTCTCGCCGCTGCTGCTGGGGGTGGCGATCTGGATCCTGCTCGACGACGGCCGGCCGGTCTTCTTCCGCCAGCGCCGCGCCGGCAAGGAAGGGGCGCCGTTCACGATGTTCAAGTTCCGGACGATGGTCAACGACGCCGAGCAGCGGCTGCCGGAGCTGGTCGACATCGAGAGCCTCGACCAGCCCGCCTTCAAGATCCCCGACGACCCGCGGGTGACCCGCAGCGGCCGCTGGCTGCGCCGGACCAGCGTCGACGAGCTGCCGCAGCTGATCAACGTCCTACGCGGGGAGATGTCCCTGGTCGGGCCGCGGCCCGAGGAGGAGAGCGTCGTCGCCCTCTACGACGAGCGCCAGCGCGGCCGGCTGGCGATCAAGCCCGGGATGACCGGGCCGATGCAGGTCTACGGCCGCAGCGACCTCACCTTCGAGGAGCGGCTGGCGATGGAGCGCGACTACCTCGACAACCTCTCGCTGCTGACCGACCTGGCG
>DASZDI010000070.1:0-2008 GCA_035942135.1 Solirubrobacterales bacterium
GGATCTGGATCGGGTGCACGGTGGTGGCGACCACGGTATGGGAGTCGATCTTGCCGGCGTCGACGAGGATCCCGTACTCGAGGTCGTGGTAGCCGCCGCCTTTGCCGACCCGGGCGCCGCTGAGGTTGAGCGCGACCGAGCCGCAGAGGACGAAGTCGATCTCCGGCAGGTCGTCGAGGGCGACGACGCGGCCGTGCTTGAGCGCGCCCTTGATCGTCGCCGCCTCTTTCAGCGCCGCCTTCGAGAGCCGTTTCGGCTCCAGCACGCGAAAGGGGTGGGGGTCGCGCAGCCGCGGCACCGCCATGATCATCGTCTTGCCCTCCTCGAGGGCGATCCGCCGCGCGTGCGTCTGCGGCGAGTCCGGGTTCGCCTTGATCACCCGCGCCCGCTTCCAGAGCCGGTGGCCGGAGAGCTTCTCGGCCGCGAGCTTGGCCCCGGCGAAGTTGGGGATGCGCCCCTCGGCCCCGGGAAAGCGGGAGACGCCCTCGCGTTCCATCGCCTTCCAGATCTCCTCGCGGACCTCGTCCTTGCTGCGCATCGACGAAAGATATTCGCAGCCCCTGCCGATAAGACCGGCGCACATGCGAAATTGCAGGGAAGAGAGCCGGTCGGCGCGAATCAGGCGAATGCCTAAACTTTTCGTAACCAGCAAGGCGTTCAGAGGACGGGGCTTCAGCTAGATGGGAACCAAGACTTCGATTGCGGCGTTGATCGCCGTTCTGCTGCTGGTCGGCGTGGTCGGCGGCGCCTACGCCTACGACAGCACCCAGAAGGACGAGATCGCCGAGGGCGTGACGATCGGCGGCGTCGACGTCGGCGGGATGAACGAAGAAGAAGCCACCCGGCTGGTCCGCCGCAAGCTGCTGGCGCCGCTGCAGGGCTCCCTTCGCGTCACCTTCCGCGGCGAGACCTGGGAACTGCCCGGGAAGAAGCTGAAGATCCGCGCCGACGTCGGCGCCTCCGTCGAAGAGGCGGTCGAAGAGAGCCAGGACGGCGGCCTGCCGGGGCGCCTGGTCCGCTACGTCAGCGGCGGCGAGGTCGAGGAAAGCATCGCCCCCCGCGTCACCTACTTCGAGCCCGCGATCAACCGCTTCGTCCGTGAGATCGCCGAGGACGTCAACCGCGAACCGCAGAACGCCGACGTCGAACCGAGCGGCGCGGAACTGATCGTCGTCGCCGGCAAGGACGGCCTGAAGTTGCGCGACAACCTGCTCGAGAAGGAGCTGAAGGCCGCGGTGCTGAACGCGAACGCGCCCGACTCGATCGCCGCCCGCGCCCACTCGATCGCCCCCGAAGTCACCAAGGACGAGGTCGCGGCGCAGTACCCGACCTACCTCACCCTCGACCGCTCGACCTTCACCCTGCGCCTCTGGAAGGACCTGAAGCTGGCGAAGACGTACACCGTCGCCGTCGGCGCGGAAGGCTTCGCGACGCCGGAAGGGCTCTACCAGATCGAAGCCATGGAAGAAAACCCGGTCTGGAACGTGCCGGAATCCGACTGGGCCGGCTCGCTCGCCGGGCAGTCGATCCCGCCCGGCCCCGAAAACCCGATCAAGGCTCGCTGGATGGCGATCTACGAAGGGGCGGGGATCCACGGCACCGAAGAAACCTCCTCGCTCGGCACCGCCGCCTCCCACGGCTGCGTGCGGATGGCGATTCCCGACGTCGAAGAGCTCTACGAAGAAGTAGAAGTAGGCACGCCGATCTATCTAGGCTGAGGTCCCGCGCAGGACGCAGCCGGAGCGAGGCGAATGAAGCCTCGATGAACTGGGACGCGGCACTCGCCGCCTACGACCGCGACCTTCGGGCCCGCGGCTCGGCGGAGCGGACGCGGCGGGCCTACGCGGTCGACCTCGGCGGCTTCGCGGAGTGGGCGGGGGAGCAGGGGTTGGCGCCGGGGGACGTGCGCTACCGCGACGTGCGCCGCTACGCCGCCGGCCTCTCCAACGCGCGCGCCGCGCCGGCGACCGTCGCCCGCAAGCTCGCCGCGATCCGCGGCCTCTACGGC
>DASZDI010000071.1:0-1583 GCA_035942135.1 Solirubrobacterales bacterium
GGCATGTGGGGGGCGGAGTGGGTTGCGTTGGTCGCCGCCGCGGCGCTCGCGTCGGCAGCGTGGGGCTGTGGGGGATCGCAGGAGGAGTCGACGGTCACCCGCTCTACCCGCGAGCAGCGGCCACCCGCGAAGCACGCCGACGAGGCCCCGCGGCCGGTCGCGCCGGTCCCCGGAGAGCTCTGGGGCCGGGAGTTCGTCGGGGTCTCGGTCGAGGACGAGGACGCGGAGCGCCCGCCGCTCGACCGGCCGCGCGACCTCCGGGTCTCCTTTTCTAAGTGGAAGGGCGGCAAAGGGGCGCGAGCCCAGCAGTGGATCGACTGGAAGGCGAACTGCAACGGGTACGGCAGCAAGCTGCGGATCGAGGCGGACGCCTTCGACCTGAGGGAGGTCGGGAGCACGCTGATCGGTTGCCCCGAGCGCCCCCGACAGGAAGACGACTGGCTGTGGAGGTTCTTCGAGAGCGACCCGCGTTGGCGCCTCGAGGGGCGCGACCTGGTCCTCTCCTCCGACGGCGCCGCCCTGCGGCTCCGCGAGCAAGAGCAGGGCCCCGCCGCCGCTGCCGCGGGGTAGACTCGCCCGCGTACATATCGGTCGGTGGTCAAGGGAAGTCCGGTGCAAGTCCGGCGTGGTCCCGCCACTGTGACCGGGTGGAGGAGTTCGCAGGCGCTTCGCGCGCCGGCCACTGGGGCTGACACAGAACCCCGGGAAGGCGCGTCCTCCCTGATCCCGGAAGCCAGGAGACCTGTCCCCGACCTAGCCAATTCAACCCTCGAGGAAAGGGTGGCGTAAATGCCAAGAATCATCCTGTTCCGGCCGGCTGCTGTTTGCGTGCTGGCTCTCTCACTGACCCTCGCCTTCGCTGCGAGCGCTGCGGGCAAGGGGCCCGTGGCCGACCTGCGCGTGGTCGGCGCCGGCGGCAAGGTGCTCGCCGAAAAGACGCTCGCCTCGGCGAACGTCTCCGTCAAGACCAGTCCCGCGGCGACCTGCTTCGGGCCCGGCTCCGGCGGCAGCGGCGACACCGTCCAGCTCAAGGCCGATACGGCGATGGGGCTGCTCGCCAGCGGCTCGAAGACGATCGCCGCGTTGCGGCCGCTGTCGATCAGCGACAGCTTCGACTTCGGGCTCGCGCTCTGCGGGATCGGAAAGAGCGTCGCCAAGGGCAGCTCGTCCTGGTACCTGAAGGTCAACCACAAGTCGCTGTCGGTCGGCGGCGACGTGGCGAAGATCAAGCCGGGCGACGAAGTGCTGTACGCACTGGCGAAGACCGAAGCGCCCGACTACGAGTACCCGGACGAGCTGGCGCTGACCGCGCCCGACTCGGTCAAGGCCGGGAAGTCGTTCACGGTGCGCGTCTTCGCCTACGACGAAAAAGGCAGGCGCACGCCGCAGTCCGGTGCCAAGGTGACCGGCGCCGCGGAGCCCACGGGCGCCGACGGCCGGACCACCGTGACGCTGACGAAGCCGGCGCGGCTGATCGCCCGCACCGGCACCGAGATCCCCTCCGCCCGCGAGGCGGTCTGCGTCGGGGGCAAGTGCCCTAAATGACGGGACGCCGCGGCATGGCGGTCGCGAGCGCGCTGCTC
>DASZDI010000072.1:0-9606 GCA_035942135.1 Solirubrobacterales bacterium
CATCCGCACCCAGGCCCCCGCCCAGCTGCGCAACGGCCTCTGGGAGAGGGGCACACACGTCGCTGCCATCCGCTTCCTGGGCTCAGTAGCTGACCCAACCTTTGGCCGCGCCGCCACGACTTGTGGTTCCTTTTGCACCTATAGCGTCCGAAAGGAACCACGGAACCGCCGGGCCCCGTTGATCGCCGATTCCGTGGTGCCTTCCGCACCCATACCGTGCAAATGGAACCACAACTCCCTGGGACCCTCGCGATCACTCAAGGTGCGGGAGCTCTCGCGAAGCGAGTCGCCCATCCACCGTCCCCCGGAGCTCGCTGCGTGGGAGGGGGTCGGCAGGGGTCTCCGGCGTATCAGCATGAGCAGAGCCGGTAACCCCCAAGGTGTCAGCCACAACCCGCCCCTCTCTGCGAGGTGCAGCCGGAGACCCCTGCCGACCCCCTCCAGCCGCACCGCCCTCCGTCCCACGGCCCAAAAGAAAAGACCCACCGGAGCAATTTCTGGGGAGAAGCTCCGGCGGGCCCGATGTGTCTCGTCCACGAACGAATCTAGGCGCTTGCTCTAAAGGGCCTTTAAAGGCTTCGGGACGTCCTTCGGGTCGCCGGCGAGGGGGATGCGGGAGACGAAGAGGGCGCCGCCGGTCTTCGACTCGCCTGCCTCGACGCTGCCGCCGTGGGACTCGGCGACGGCGCTGACGATCGCCAGGCCGAGGCCGGTGCCGGTGCCCTTGGCGGTGTCGGCCGGGCCCTGGCCGCGGACGAAGCGGTCGAAGACCTGGGCCCGCATCGGCGCCGGGATGCCGGGGCCGTCGTCGGCGACTTCGACCACCGCCTTGCCGTCGGCCTCGCGCAGGGTCAGCTCCACGCGTGAGCCCGGCGGGGTGTGGCGGATCGCGTTGTCGAGCAGGTTGAGGACCATCCGGTGCAGCTCGTCGCGGCTGCCTTCGACCCGCAGCGGGCGCTCGTTGTCGAGGACCAGCTCGCGGTCTCCCATCAGCGGCGCGGCCTCGGCGGCGGCGTCGCCGGCGACCTCGGCCAGGTCGACCCGCTTATGCGCATCCATGCGGCCGGCGTCGGCGCGGGCGAGGAGCAGCAGGTCGCCGACGAGGCGGCCCATCCGCTTCGAGGAGCGCAGCGCCGAGTCGACGATCTCCCGGTCTTCGGCCTGGCCGGGGCCGCGGAGGGAGGCCTGCAGCAGCTCGAGGTTGGCGAGGACGCTGGTCAGCGGCGTGCGCAGCTCGTGCGAGGCGTCGGCGACGAACTCGCGCTGCCGCTGCATCGTCTCCTCGCGTTCGGCCCGCGCGGCGTCGAGGGAGCGCAGCATCTCCTCCAGGGTCCGGGCCAGCTCGCCGACCTCGTCGTCGTCGGCCGGCACCGGCATCCGCCGCGACGGGTCTCGGGTGGCGGCGATCTCGCGGGCGGTGGAGGTCAGCGAGACGATCGGCCGCATCGCCCGCCCGGCGATCATGACCCCGGCGAAACCCGCAAGCAGGGTGCCGACGAGGATGCCGGCGCCGATCAGCAGCCAGACGCGCTCGATCGTCGCTTCGACGTGGTCGAGGTTGCGCCCGTACTGGACGTACCCGACGATCGACCTCGTTTCGTCGTAGATCGGCGCCGCCGCCACCCGCATCCCCTCGAAGTCGGAGAGCCCCTGCTGCAGGGGGCCGAGCGGGACCGCGTCGATGTTGGCGGTGAGCAGGTTCTTTTCGGAGTCGTAGACCCGGGCGGAGGCGTCGTCGGGGAGCACGAAGGCGTCCAGCTGGGGCCCCTCGCGGACTTCCGGCTCGCCGAAGGCCGAGTAGAAGATCTGCGTCTGCCCGGCGAGGATCTGGACGGCGCTCCTGATCTCGCCGTTGAAGTCGTCCCGGATCCGCTCCGTCGCGATCTTCCCGATCGCGCCGCCGAAGAGGACGAGGATGACCAGGGTCAGCCCCGAGGAGACCAGCGCCAGGCGCCAGCGGACCGGCCAGGACTTGGGGCGAACGAGGCGACGCGTGAGCTTCACGTCAGGCCCTGAGGACGTAGCCGGCGCCGCGTTTGGTGTGGAGCAGCCGCGTCTCGCCGCCTTCCTCGAGCTTGCGCCGCAGGTTGGAGATGAAGACGTCGATCGTGTTGGTCGCGGCCATCGGGTCGTAGCCCCAGACCTCGTCGAGCAGGCGCTCGCGGGAGACGACCAGGCGCTCGTTGCGGATCAGGAACTCGAGCAGCTCGAACTCGCGGTTGGTCAGCTCGATCTCCCGCTCGCCGCGACGGACCTCGCGGGTGTCGGGGTTGAGCGTCAGGTCGCCGACCTCGAGCGAGGCGGCGCCGCGGGGCGGGCGGCGGCGCAGCAGCGCCCGGATCCGCGCCAGCAGCTCCTGGCGCTCGAACGGCTTCACCAGGTAGTCGTCGGCGCCGCTGTCGAGCCCGGTCACCCGGTCCTCGGTCTCGGCCCGGGCGGTCAGCATCAGGATCGGCACGTCACCGTCGCTGCGGAGGCGGCGGCAGACCTCGACCCCGTCCATCCCGGGCAGGCCGAGGTCGAGCACGACCAGGTCCGGGACGAATCCCGCCGCGACGTCGAGTGCCTCGATCCCGTCGGCGGAGGTGCGGACCTCGTAGCCCTCGTTGCGGAGCGAGCGGCGGAGGACGTCGGCGATGTCCGCGTCGTCCTCGACGATCAGGACACGTCCCCCGAGATGGTCGACTTCAGAGAGCACGAAGTCGATGGTAACTCCGCAAATTGCCGCTCCCGGCGAGATTTAGCGCGAATTTACCTCGCAGGGGTGGGGGCCTCGGCGTCGAACGGGAGATCATGTTCGTGCGTAAGAAGCGCGCCGGCTCGGCGCGGAAGGGCAAAGCTGCGTCGAAACGCAAGCCGAAGGCGAAAGCCGGCGGGCTGCGGCTGCCGGCCGGTCTGGAGCAGCGCCACCTCGACCTGATCGCCCTCTTCCTCGTCGCCTTCGGCGTCTACCTCGTCTTCGTCCTCTTCTTCGGCTGGGAGGGGGGCAAGGTCGGCTACGGCGCCGAAACCGCGCTCACCTACCTGTTCGGGCAGATCGGCGCCCGCATCTTCACCGTGATGCTGCTGGTGGTCGGGGGGATGCTCCTCACCGGGACCTCGGTCTCGGCCCTGGCCCGCGGCATCGGTCGCAGCCTGCGGGCGGTCTTCCGCGGCGCCTTCGCCGGCGGCGACGCGGCGGCCCGCACCGTCGCCAGGACCCACGCCGACTGGCGCGAGCATCGCGAAGCCCGCGCCGAGGCCGCCACGCTGGCCGGCCAGACCGACGTGATGAGCTCCTACCCCGAGGACGAGGAGGACTTCGAACCGACCGTCGCCCTCGCCGACGAGGACGAAAGCGACTTCGACGCGGGGATCTTCGACGCCGATGCCGATACGGAGACCCACGCTCTCCCGACCGAGGACCCGCCCGGCACGCCCGGACGCGAAGCGGAGGACGTGCCGGTCGACGGCGAGGAGCTGAAGAACTACGACTCCGACGACGCCGTCGCGGTGGTCGACCCCGGCGACCGGGCGCACGCCGGCCTCACCCCGATGGGCAACAAGCGCGGCGTGACGATGTCGGAGGAGATCGACTACCGGCCGCCGCCCGCGAAGGTGCTCGAGCGCGGCAAGGCCGAGAAGGGCCCCGACCCGCGCGATCACGAAGCGGTCGGCCGCAAGCTGGTCGAGACGCTCGGCCACTTCGGGGTCGAGGCGAAGATCGTCGGCATCGTCAGCGGCCCCCACGTCTCCCGCTTCGAGTTGCGCCTCGCCCCGGGCACCAAAGTCAAGAAAGTCACCGAGCTCGCCAACGACATCGCCTACGCGCTGGCCTCGACCGACATACGCATCCTGGCGCCGATCCCCGGCAAGCAGGCGGTCGGCGTCGAGGTCCCGAACCGGACCCGGAAGATGGTCCGCCTCGGCGACATCTACGCCGGTCGGCCGGAGAAGACCTCGCCGCTGGTCGCCTGGCTCGGCAAGGGGATCGACGGCAACCCGGTCTGGACCGACATCGCGAAGATGCCGCACGTTCTCGTCGCCGGCACCACCGGCTCGGGCAAGAGCGGCTGCGTCAACGCGATCCTCTCCTCGATCCTGATGCAGGCCTCGCCGAACGAGGTCCGCCTGGTCCTGGTCGACCCGAAGCAGGTCGAGCTCAACCACTACGAGAACGTCCCCCACCTGCTGACGCCGGTGGTGACCTCGCCGCGGCTCGCCGCCAACGTCCTCTCCAACCTGATCGTGGAGATGGAGAGCCGCTACGGGATCATGAGCGAGGCCCGCGCCCGCAACCTCGACGAGCTGAACCGGGTCCGCCGCAAGAAGGGCGAGTCGCCGCTGCCGCACATCCTCTGCGTGATCGACGAGCTCGCGGACCTGATGATGGTCGCCCCGGCCGAAGTCGAGGACTCGATCATCCGCCTGGCGCAGAAGTCGCGCGCCACCGGCATCCACCTGGTGCTGGCGACCCAGCGCCCCTCGACCGACATCATCACCGGCACGATCAAGGTCAACATCCCCTCGCGGATCGCCTTCGCGGTCTCCTCGCAGACCGACTCGCGGGTGATCCTCGACCAGGGCGGGGCGGAGGCCCTGCTCGGCCAGGGCGACATGCTCTTCCGCGGCGCCGGCACCTCGAAGCTCTCCCGCGTCCAGGGCGCCTTCATCACCGAGGACGAGATCGCCCGCATCACCAACCACTGGGCCAAGCAGGGCGAACCCGAATTCGAAGACGAGCTGCTGGAGACTCCGCAGGAGGCCGACGACGAGGGCCGCGGCGACGACGACTTCGACCCCGACAGCGACGACCTGCTCGACGAGGCGATCCGCCTGGTCGTGCAGACCGAGACCGCCTCGGTCTCGATGATCCAGCGGCGGCTGCGGGTCGGCTACACCCGCGCCGGGCGGCTAATCGACATGCTCGAGCGGCGCGGCGTCATCTCCGGCTACGAGGGCTCGAAACCGCGGCAGGTGCTGATCACCCAGGCCGACCTCTCCCGGGTCCTCAGCGGCGGCGAGACGGCGCCGGAGCCGGTCGCGGTCGACTCCGAGCCCGACGCCTAGCCTCCGGTAGCGTCACGGGCGTGATCCGCGCCGGCATCGTCGTCACCGGGACCGAGGTCCTCACCGGTCGGATCGCCGACGGCAACGGCCCCTGGGTCTCCGAACGGCTGGCCGAGCTCGGGGTGGAGGTGGCGCATATAACCGTTGTCGCCGACCGTCCCTACGACCTCGAGGCGGCACTGCGGTTCATGGCCGAGCAGGGGATGGACCTGATCGTCACCAGCGGCGGCCTCGGGCCGACCGCGGATGACCTGACGGCGGCCGTCGTGGCCCGCTTCGCCGGGCGGGAGATGGTCCTCGACGAGGGGATGGAGGCGAAGATCGCCGAGGTGCTGAGCGGGTTCGCGCAGCGCTTCCGGCTCGATCCCGACGCCCTGCGGGAGGCGAACCGCAAGCAGGCGATGGTGCCCGAGGGGGCGGTGGCGCTCGACCCGGTCGGCACGGCGCCGGGGCTGGTGGTCCCGGCCGGGGAGCGGGTCGTGATCGTCCTGCCGGGGCCGCCGCGGGAGCTGCAGCCGATGTGGGCGGCGGCGCTGGAGACCGAGCCGGTGCGCGAGGTGCTGGCCCGGGCGACGCCCCTGCGCGCCTACACGATGCGGATGTTCGGGGTGCCCGAGTCAGAGATCGCCAAGAGCCTGCGGGAGATGGAGTCCGAGGGGGTGGAGCTCGGCAGCGTCGAGGTGACCACCTGCCTGCGGCGGGGCGAGATCGAGATCGACGTCCGCTACCGCGACGAGGCCGAGTCGGTGGCCGAGTCGGTCCGGGCGGGCCTGGTGGAGCGCCACCGGCGCGAGACCTTCAGCATCGACGGCGAGACGATCGACGCCCAGGTGGCGACGCTCCTGCTCGGCCGCCGCCTGGCCCTGGCGGAGTCCTGCAGCGGCGGCCTGATGGCGGCGCGGATTACCGACCTGGCGGGCGCCTCCGACTACTTCGCCGGCGGCGTGGTCGCCTACTCGAACGAGGCCAAGACGGAGCTGTTGGGGGTCGATCCGGAGCTGATCGAGACCACGGGCGCGGTCTCGCCGGAGGTCGCCGAGGCGATGGCGATCGGCGCTCTGGAGCGGTTCGACGCCGACGTCGCGGTCTCGATCACCGGGATCGCCGGGCCCGGGGGTGGCAGCGAGGAGAAGCCGATCGGCTACGTCTGCTTCAACGCCCGCCTGGCCGACGGCACCGGCATCGCCCGCGACCCCGTCATCCCGGGCGGGCGGCTGGATATCCGCGAACGCTCGGCCCTGGTCGGGATGCACCTGCTGCGGATGCTGCTGGGGGAGAACGAGGGCGAGCAGCAGCCGTCGTAGGGCGGCGTGCGTGTTTTTTTCGTCACCCGTGACACAAGCTTGTCTTTAGGGCGTTGTTCTGTGCGCCGGCGCCCCGTAGCGTGGCGGTCATGGTCGAGGAGCGATCGAAAAGCCCCCGGGCGCGCCTGTTCGTAGCGCTGGAGCTGCCGCGGGAGGTCCGGGCGGGGATCGCGGCCTGGGGCGAGGAGGCCCTCGCCGATCCGGGGTTGCGGCCGGTCCCGCCCGAGAACCTCCACGTCACGCTCGCCTTCCTCGGCCACCGGCCGGAGAAGGAGATCGAGCGGATCGCCGCGGCGGTGCGGGAGAGCGCCGGTCCGGCGCCCCTGGTCGAGCTGCTCGACCCGGTCCAGCGGCCGCCGCGGGGGCGGGCACGGCTGTTCGCCCTTCCGGCGCTCTCGCCGGGCACCGAGGCGCTGCAGGCGGGCCTCCAGCAGAGACTTGTCGAAGGGGGCTTCTACGAGCCCGAGAAGCGGCCGTTCTGGCCGCATGTGACCGTGGCCCGGGTACGTCCCGGGGGGCGGGGGTCGAGGCGGCCGGCGGTCGTCTCCGATCCACCTGCGAAGTTGTCGGAGGCGCTGTCGGAGGTCTTTCTTGGCGTCCGAATCGGCCTCTATCGTTCTGAACTCTCGCCAGCCGGTGCGCGATATGTGCCGTTGGCCCAAGTCGAGCTGCCCGGGGTGGGCGGCAGTGAGGTGATCGAAGATGGCAGATAGAAGAGGGAACTTGAACGACGTCTCCGCGAAGGAGGCGAAAGCAAAGGACGCCGCGCTCGAGAACACCGTCAGTGGCATCCGCAAGGAGTTCGGCGAGGGTGCCCTGATGCGCCTCGGCGACAAGGGCACGGTCAAGGTCGAGTCGATCCCGACCGGCTCCCTGGCGCTCGACCTCGCGCTCGGCATCGGCGGCGTGCCCCGCGGGCGGATCGTCGAGATCTTCGGCCCGGAGTCCTCCGGAAAGACGACCTTGGTCAACCACATCATCGCCCAGGCCCAGGCCCGGGGAGGCGTCTGCGCCTTCATCGACACCGAGCACGCGATCGACCCGGTCTACTCGCGGGCGATCGGGGTCGACACCGACGAGCTGCTGGTCTCCCAGCCGGATTACGGCGAGCAGGCGCTGCAGATCGCCGACCGGCTGATCGCCTCCGGGGCGGTCGACGTGGTGGCGATCGACTCGGTCGCGGCGCTGACGCCGAAAGCTGAGCTCGACGGGCAGATCGGCGACACCACGGTCGGCCTCCAGGCGCGGCTGATGTCGCAGGCGATGCGCAAACTGGCCGGCAACCTCAACCGCACCAACACCGTCTGCATCTTCACCAACCAGATCCGCGAAAAGGTCGGCGTCCAGTTCGGCTCGCCGGAGACCCAGCCGGGCGGCCGGGCGCTGAAGTTCTACTCCTCGCAGCGGCTCGACATCCGCCGGATCGAGACCCTGAAGGAAGGGACCGAGGCCGTCGGCAACCGGGTCCGGGTCAAAGTTGTCAAGAACAAGGTCGCCTCGCCGTTCCGCCAGGCCGAATTCGACATCGAGTACGGGGTCGGGATCTCCCGCGAGGGCGGGCTGCTCGACTTCGGGATCGAGCAGGACCTGGTCCAGAAATCGGGCTCCTTCTTCTCCTACGGCGAGACCCGTCTCGGTCAGGGGCGCAACAACGCCAAACAGTTCCTGGTCGACAACCCGGAGCTGGCCCTGGAGATCGAAACCAAGGTCCGGGCGGCCCTGGGGATCGACGGCGAGGCGCCCGCGGTGCAGGCCGCGGAGGGCGAGACCGCAGTGCCGGCGGCCGAGGCGAAGGCGGCGTAGCGCCGCTTTCGCCGGGAGGGCGGCTCAGGCGCCGACCTCTATAGGATCACGCCCGCGTCATGGACAACGAACTCCTCTTTTACGTCTTCGGAAGCGCCGCCGCCGTCTCGGCGGTGGTGCTCACCTTCGCCGGGCTGAAACTGAAGGACTTCCCCGGCAAGGCGCTGCCCTTCATCGTCGTCTGGTTCGCCTTCCTCGTCGTCGGCGCGACCACCTTCTCGGTCCTCCACGCCCAGGACGAGGAACACCACGAGGCGGCCGAGCTCGAGCACGCGAGCGAGAAACTCGAAGAGGGCAAGACCCCCGGTCCTTACGAAAACGAAGGCGGCGCCCTCGGCGGCGAACGCGACGAGCTCGAAGAGCAGGCTGAAAAAGAAGCGGAAGGCTCCGTCGAAGAGGAACCGGTCGGGCCGACCGAGGAATCTCAGGCGAACAAAGAGGGCGAGCAGGGCGCTCAGGGCGGTGGCGGCCAGTCCTCGAACGAGGGTGCCGGCTCGAAATCGGGCGCCGAAGCCTCCGCGACGACGCTGCAGCTCGCCGCCGACCCGACCCAGATCGCCTTCGACAAGAAAGAGCTTTCGGCGAAGCCCGGCAAAGTCACGATCGCCTTCGACAACCCGTCCGCGGTCCCGCACAACGTGGTGATCGAGAAAGACGGAGAGGAACTCGCCGGCACCGACGTGATCACCGAAAGCAAAGAGTCCGCCTCCGCGGACCTGGAGGCCGGCAGCTACACCTTCGTCTGCACCGTGCCCGGTCATGAGGACCTGGGCATGGTCGGCACCCTTACCGTCGAGTAGACCGGCGCATCTCGGCGTCCTCGGTCGCTCGCGTGCAGAGCACGCCACGCTTCCTGCGTCCTTGATCTGCTTGGTCTGCTCGACGGTAACCTCCTGATATGGCACAGAAGTTCCACGTCACCACCTTCGGGTGCCAGATGAACGTGCACGACTCCGAGCGGATGCGGGGGATGCTCGCCTCGCTCGGCTACGAGGAGGCTCCCAGCCGCGAAGAGGCCGACCTGATCCTCTTCAACACCTGCTCGATCCGCGAGTCCGCCGACAGCCGCTTCGTCGCCCACCTGGGCGAGGCGAAGCGACTCAAGTCCGAAGACCCGGAGCGGGTGGTGGGCGTCGGCGGCTGCTGGGCGCAGTCGGTCAAGGAGGAGGTCTTCGAGCGCTTCCCCTTCGTCGACGTCGCCTTCGGCCCGGGGCAGATCCACAAGCTGGCCGAGTTCCTCAACAGCGACTCGATCACGGCGCAGGGCTACTTCGAGTTCGAGGACTTCTCGGGGCACCTGCCGACCCGCCGCGAGCGCGAGTTCCAGGGCTGGCTGCAGATCTCCCAGGGCTGCAACTGCGTCTGCTCCTACTGCATCGTCCCCTCGACCCGGGGGCGCGAGGTCAGCCGCGACCCCGAGGAGCTGGTCGCCGAGGCGGAGGCTCTGGCG
>DASZDI010000073.1:0-2043 GCA_035942135.1 Solirubrobacterales bacterium
CGGCAACGACGACGCGATCCGCTCCTGCCAGCTGGTCATCGGCACGATCGGCGGGGCGATCGAGGAGGGCTCCTCCGCCTGGCGCGTCCAGGAGGAGAAGCGCCTCGCCGAAGAGATGGAACGGCGCAAAAAAGACGAGGAAGAGCGGAAGAAGCGCGAGGAAGAAGAGAAAGTCCGCGTCGAAGCCGCGGAAGCCAAAAAAGCGGCCGAAGAGGCGGAGAAAGCGGCCAAGGCGACCGCCGCGGCCCAGCAGCAGGCACAACAGGCACAGCCGAAAGCGCCGCAGGCTCAGCCCGCCGCGCCGGCGCAGGAGGCGAAAGCTCCCGCTGCGGCCAAAGAGCAGCAGGCGCCGCAGGCTCCGGCGGCCGAGGAGAAACCGGCTCCTCCGGCCCCGGCGCCGACCGAGCAACAGCCCGCGCCCTCGGTTGCCGGCGAGCAGCCGCAGGCCGAGGAGATGAAGCCGTCCGAGGAGCAGCCTCCGGCACCGCCGAGCGAGAGCGCCGAGGCCGCCGAGAGCACCGGCGAGGAGAAAGCCGAGAACGAGGGGGAGTCGAAATGAGCATCACTGCCGCTGACGTGAAGGCGCTCCGGGAACGGACCGGGGCGGCGATGATGGACGCCAAATCGGCGCTGGTCGAGGCCGACGGCGACGTCGACCGCGCGGTCGAGCTGCTGCGGGTGAAGGGCCAGGCCTCCGCCGCCAAGCGCGAAGGCCGCGGCACCAACGAGGGCGTCGTCGCCTCCTACATCCACGCCAACGACAAGGTCGGGGTGATGGTCGAAGTCCAGTGCGAGACCGACTTCGTCGCCCGCAACGAGGACTTCAAGGTCTTCGCCTACCAGGTCGCCCTGCACGCGGCCGCGACCGCGCCGCAGTACGTCACCACCGAGGAAATCCCCGAGGAGGAGCGCGAGGCCGAAAAGCGGGTCTTCGAAGAGAAGGCGCGCGAAGAAGGCAAGCCCGACAACGTGGTCGAGAAAATCGTCGAGGGCCAGCTCAACAAGTGGGCGGCCGAAGTGGCGCTGCTCGACCAGCAGCACGTCCACACCGAGAAGCACGACTCGAAGACGATCGAGGAGCTGCGCCAGGAGATGGCGGCGAAAACCGGCGAGAACATCCGCATCGCCCGCTTCGCTTACTTCCGCGTCGGCGAATAGGCTCCGCCGCAGTGATCGACTCTCCCGAGCCGCGCTTCGGGCGCATCATGCTGAAGCTCTCCGGCGAGGCCCTGATGGGCAGCCAGGACTTCGGCACCGACGCAGCCGAGGTCGACCGGATCGCCAGGCAGGTCGCGGCGGTCCGGGAGCGCGGGGTGGAGGTGGCGATCGTGGTCGGCGCCGGCAACATCTACCGCGGCCTCGACGGGGCCGCGAGCGGGATGGACCGAGCCACCGGCGACTACATGGGGATGCTGGCGACGGTGCTCAACGCGCTGACCCTGCAGGACGCGCTGGAGCGCTGCGACCAGCACACCCGGGTGATGTCGGCGATCGACGTCCAGGAGGTCGCCGAGCCCTACATCCGCCGCCGCGCTATGCGCCACCTCGAGAAGGAGCGGATCGTGATCTTCGCCGCCGGCACCGGCAACCCGTTCTTCACCACCGACACCGCCGCGGCGCTGCGGGCGCTGGAGATCCACGCCGAGGCGATCCTGATGGCCAAGAACGGGGTCGAGGGGGTCTTCGACTCCGACCCGGCGACCAATCCCGAGGCGAAGTTCATCCCGGCGATCTCCCACCGCGAGGCGATCGAGCAGGGCCTGCGGGTGATGGACTCGACCGCGCTCTCGCTCTGCATGGACAACGACCTGCCGATCTACGTCTTCAACATGGGCGACGAGCGGAACATAGATAGGATCGTCTCCGGCGAGAAGGTGGGGACGCTGGTCTCCAATTCCCCCGCCGACTGACGAGGACGGGAGCCCAGTGGAGCTGATCGACGAACTGCTCGTAGACGCCAAGGAGCGGATGGCCAAATCGGTCGAATCGAGTCGTGGCGAGCTGGCCACGGTGCGAACCGGCCGCGCCTCCCCGCACCTGCTC
>DASZDI010000074.1:0-5139 GCA_035942135.1 Solirubrobacterales bacterium
GGACGGGCAGGAGCGGGTGTACGTCAAGCCCTCGAGCCCGTTCACGTCGGGGAACCTGCACATGGGGCATGTGCGGGATTACTCGATCGGCGACGCCTACGCCCGCTTCCGCCGTGGCCGCGGCGACGCCGTGCTCTTCGGCTTCGGCTTCGACGCCTTCGGCCTCCCCGCCGAGTTGGCGGCGATCGAGCGGCAGGAGCCGCCGGCCGACTGGGTCGCCCAGTGCGGGGAGCGGATGCTGGGGCAGATGAAGCGGCTCGGCTTCTCCTTCGACTACGACCGCGTCTTCTACAGCTCCGACGAGGGCCAGTACCGCTGGTCGCAGTGGCTCTTCGTCACCCTGCTCGAGCGCGACCTGATCTACCGCGCCGACACCACCGTCGACTGGTGCGACACCTGCCAGACGACCCTGGCCTCGATCCAGGTCGAGGACGGGCGCTGCTGGCGCTGCCACAACGAGGTGCGGCTGATCCGGCGCCCGACCTGGTTCCTGCGGATCACCCCCTACCTGGAGGAGAACGACCGCAACACCGAGGGCCTGGAGCAGGGAGGGAAGTGGGATGACCTCTCGCTCGCCACCCAGCGCTACATCCTCGGCCGCGCCGACGGGGTCGAGCTGGACCTCGAGGGCGGCGGCCGCTCGATCACCGTCTTCACCCCGCATCGCAAGGCGGCCTCGTCGGCGAGCTTCGTCCTGCTCTCGCCGCGCCATCCCGAGGTCGACGCCTGGGCGACCGACCCCGGCGCCCGCGAGGAGCTGGAGCAGATGCGCTCCGGCGGCTGGGACCGCAGCGCCCGCGACGCGCGCTCGGTGCCGGTGGTCGACACCGGCGCCTCGATCGCCGGGCCGGGCGGCGAGGAGCTGCCGGTCGTCGTCTCGCCGATCGTCGATGCCCGCTTCGGGCCGACCGCGGCGCTCGGCATCCCCGCCGTCGACGAGGCCGACCGCGATATCGCCGCCCGGCTCGACCGGGTCGAGCTGCCGGCCGAGCCCGAGGGGGAGGCGGCCGAGGACGGAGCGGGGGAGGCCACCGATGCCGCCGCCCCGGCCGCGGTCCCCGACGGCCTCCGCGAGGCGACCCGCTACCGCGCCAACGACTTCTCGATCTCCCGCCAGCGCTCCTGGGGCACGCCGATTCCGGTGGTCCTCTGCGGCGAGTGCGGCCCGGTGCCGGTCCCCGAGGCCGACCTCCCGGTCGTCCTCCCGCGCGACATCAAGCCGACCGGGGAAGGGAACCCGCTCGCCGAGCGCCCCGACTTCGTCGACGTCGACTGCCCCAAGTGCGGCGCCGCCGCCAAGCGCGAGACCGACACCCTCGACTGCCACTTCGACGCGCTCTGGCTCTGGGTTCCGGCCGCGGTCCCGCCCGAGGCCCGCGAGGAGCAGATGTTCACCCATCCCGACCTGCGGGAGTGGCTGCCGGCCGAGCGCCTGGGCGCCGGCAACGACAGCGGCGGCTTCGTCTTCGACCAGCGGACCGTGACCAAGGCGCTGCGCGACATCGGCCCCTTCTCCTTCATGGAGGAGGGCGAGCCCTTCGCCGGCTGCCTCTTCCACGAGATGGTGATCGCCGACGGCCGCAAGATGAGCAAGCACCTCGGCAACGTCGTCAACCCCGACGAGCTGGTCGCCGAGCACGGCGCCGACACCGTGCGCCTCGCCGTCCTCTACGCGGCGGGCCCGGCAAAGACGCTGAACTGGAGCGACGGCGCCGTCCGCTTCGCGAGCCGCCTCCTGCGCGGCCTCTGGATCTACACCCTCGAGCGCACCGCCGCGCTCGAGGGCCTCGCGCACGACCCCGAGGCCGCCGCCGACACCGAGCACATGCGCGACCGGCTGCGGAAATGGTGCGAGAACGGTCTCTCGCGGATCACCGAAGACGTCGAGCAGCTGCAGATGCACAAGGCGATCCGCAACATCACCCGCCTCTTCGAGCGCATCCAGGACTTCGAGAAGCGGGTGCTGAAGCGCCGCGGACAGCTCGACCGGGCCGACGCGGAGGCGCAGCTGGCGGCGCTGGCCCTGTTGGCGCGGACGCTGGTCCCCTTCACCCCGCACGTCGCCGAGGAGCTGCTGGTCGCGGCCGGGGCGAAGGACACCGCGGAGGCCCTGGAGGCCTGGCCCGAGGCCGCCGAGATCCCGGTCGAGCCCTCCGCCGCGCCTGCTTCCTCCTAGCTCCTCGAACGGAAGTCCGGGCGATTAGGCAAAAGGGCTTGATTGATAGGAACTGGTGTGTTATGAATTCGCGGGCCGGGTGATCAACCGGTGAAGGAGGCGGGGCTCTCGGATATGGGAAACCGCCTTGGGGTGGCAAAGGAGGACCAATCCTGAGCCAGGGCCCAGGTCGTCAAGATCAGGCCCTGGTCACGCCGGCTCGGCCGGCGTCGCCCCGCCTCACTTCGCCTTTCTTGATCGCCGCGGCGCCGCAGCTAGGCGCGTGGGGGCTGCTTGACGTCGAAGCGACGCGCTTTCGAGAGCCAGGAGATGCCGGCGCAGAGCTCCTTCGGCGTCGTGTTCAGCGCCCCGGCGAGCTTGACGATCGTCGCCAGCCGCGGCTCCCGGCCCGCTCGCTCCAGCAGCGAGACCTCGGTCCGGTGCAGGTCGCAGAGGTAGCCGAGCTCTTCCTGGGAGATCCCGGCCGCGGTGCGGGCGCGACGGAGGTTGACGGCAAAGCGCTCTTGGGGGGTCATCTGACCGCGATACTTTTCATTTGCGGACAGAAACTCTACAGACAGAGCATTTCCGAGCGCTTGTGCGCGCTTCTGGTTCCGCTACCGTGCTGAAGGGATACGTGTGCCAAGTGCAGCTTTTATGCGCAGAAAGCATTGAGCAGTTGCTGACCATGTGTTATACCCCTGCGACCAATTGGACTAGCGCCGAGGCGTCGGCGGCAAAGGAGGAGTCATGAGTGACGCGGTGGATCCGCATCCCACCGAGCCCATCGGGCCCCGGACCAACTCCTGTGCCACCGAACTCGTCTGCCGCGACTGCGGCTACCGCACGCCGCTGCTCGACACCGCCTTCAAGTGCCCCGCCTGCGGGGAAGGGCTCGACATCGACTACGACTACGAGCGCGCCCGCGAGCTGATCGCCGAGCGCTCGCCGCAGGAGCGCCCCTGGAACATCTGGCGCTTCGAGGAGCTGCTGCCGATCGTCAGCCGGCGCGCCCAGTCGAAGGTCGCCGCCTTCGCCGGCAAAACGCCGCTGATCCACGCCGAGCGGCTCGGCGCCGAGCTCGGCCTCAGCAACCTCTACATCAAGGACGACTCCAGCAACCGGCCCTCGTTCTCCTACAAGGACCGCGTCGTCGGGATGGCGATCGCCCGCCTGCTGGAACTGGGCAAGGACGAGGTCGGCTGCGTCTCGACCGGCAACGTCGGCACTGCCGTCGCCGCGCTGGCGGCCCAGGCCGGCGCCACGCCCTACATCTTCTACCCGGGCAACATGGAGAAGGGGAAGGCGAAGGCCTGCCGCGCCCTCGGCGCCCAGGTGATCCAGCTCGACGCCAACTACGACGGGGCCAACCGCGCCTGTCGCGAGCTGGCGGTCACCAACGGGATGGAGTTCGCCAACATCACCCTGCGCCCGTTCTACGCCGAGGGGGCGAAGACGATGGGCTTCGAGGTGGTCGAGGAGCTGGGCTGGAAGGCCCCGGACCACTTCGTCATCCCGGCCGCCGGCGGCACCCTCTCCTCGCGCGTCCACAAGGGCCTGGTCGAGCTGGAGAAGGTCGGCCTCGCCGAGACCGCCGGCTGCAAGATCAACATCGCCCAGGCGAGCGGCTGCTCGCCGATCGTCACCGCGATCCTCGGCGGCGGCGAGCTCACCTCGGTGGCGCCGGAGACGGCGGCGCACTCGCTGGCGATCGGCGCCCCCGGCGACGGCAACCTCGTCCTCGACGCCGTCCGCACCCGCGGCGGCTCGGCGGCGGCGGCCTCCGACGAGGAGATCTTCGGCGCGATCGACCTGCTGGCGGAAACCGAGGGCATCCTCACCGAGCCCGCCGGCGGCACCACGATCGCCTCCACCGCGCGGCTCGCGCAGGAAGGCAGGATCGGCCCCGACGAGACCGTGGTCGCGATCATCAGCGGCAACGGCCTGAAGACGCTTCAAGAGCATCCCGACAAGCCCTGGCCGGAAATGGTCCCCTGCGAGGTCGGCGCGATGGAGGAGATGCTCAACGACTTTCGCCAGGCAGCAGCGGCCGCCACGTTGCGCTGAGCGAAAGGGGGGCGGCGACCGGCGCGGATCCCGGCGCGCAGCCGGTCGCCATGCCGCCCGCGGGCGATCTCTAGCCTGTCGAGGGTGAGCGAGCCACCGCAGGTCGAGGGCGTCACCCATCGCCGGGTTCGGGCCCGCGGCATCGACTTCCACTACGCCGAGGCCGGGGCGGGCGACGACGTCGTCCTCTGCCTGCACGGCTGGCCGCAGCACTGGTACGAGTGGCGCCATCTGATGCCGGCCCTGGCCGACCGCCATCGCGTCATCGCCTTGGACCTGCGCGGCTTCGGCTGGTCCGACGCCCCCGCCGACGGCTACGAGAAGGAGAGCCTGGCCGACGACGTCCTCGCCGTCCTCGACGAGCTCGGGATCGAGCGGGTGAAGCTGGTCGGCCACGACTGGGGCGGCTGGATCGGTTTCCTGCTGGCGCTGCGGGAGCCGGAGCGGATCGAGCGCTTCCTGGCGCTGAGCATCCTGCCGCCCTGGACCGGCATCAAGGAGATGGCGCCGCACCTCTGGCGCCTCTGGTACCAGTGGGTGATCCTCAGCCCCGGCCTCGGCTACCAGCTGCACCGCAGCGGCAAGTTCGTGCCGAAGGTGCTGGTCGCAAGCTCGGCCCGCCGCGAGCCCTGGGACCAGGCGACGATCCACGCCTTCTCTGACACCTACACCGAGCCCGCCCGGGCGCGGGCCGCGGTGCAGCTGTACCGGGTCTTCAACACGCGCGAGGTCCCCGGGATCGTCCGGGGTCGCTACGCCGACGCACGCCTGCGGGTCCCGACCCGTCTGGTCATGGGCGAAGACGATCCGCTGCCCCACCAGGCGATCCGCTACGAGCGGTGGGCGGACGACATGGAGCTGGAGCTGGTTCCGGGGTGCGGGCACTTCATTGCTGACGAGATGCCTGACCTTGTGGC
>DASZDI010000075.1:0-3234 GCA_035942135.1 Solirubrobacterales bacterium
CAACTAACCTGGCTGAGGCAGGCTCGCTTACTGGCGATCTGCTTGCCGCAAACAGCCCCATTCGTTCTCTGCTGTCCGACGCCGATCAGATCGGCGCCATCTACCGCCTCGCTGACTTTGACGAGGCCCTGATCATCACCAACGACAAGTTCGTGCGTGATGCCAACGGTGTGCCGCTGCACGCCTTCATCTTGGCGGCCCCCGCTGCTCTGGCCGACCCCACGACCGCCGGCGCTGTCGATCCCGACGACGAGGAGGTAATCCTCATGCGCGTCGTCGGAACGACGCCTCTCCCGCAGGAGAACGACCTCCAGTATTTGAGGGCGCAGGCGGGGATCGACCTCGTAACCGAGGACGGCCGGGAAGCTCCGCGATCACGGGCGCAGATACTCGATCCGCTCACCGAGGACCGGATGCAGACGGCAGGTCTGAGGTGCGCGGTGCTCGGCACCTTCTGGGACGCCGACGGCTCTGCTGGGCCGTGTCTCGACTACGGCGCCGACATCGACAACGTCTACGCCTCATCCCGCCTGCGCGTCTACAAGCCGCACGGCGAGAGCCTGCGCCGAATCGTGTCCTTCATGGCCGAGCAGACGGGGGAGGAGCCGCGCCGGCCGTTTGAGATCGGCAGGGTGCGCTACGCCTCGACCCGACGGCGGGAGCGCAACGCGGCCGCCGCCGAGAAGCCGGTGGACGTTCCCGTGAGCATCGACATCGCCGACCTCGTGGCGCATAAGACGGCCGTTCTCGGCATGACCCGCAAGGGGAAGTCCAACACCAACAAGGTGATCGCGGCGACGACCCACCAGTACGCGCGGGAGCACGGGGTGATGATCGGGCAGCTGATCTTCGACCCCGCGGCCGAGTACGCAAATGTCAACACCCAGGACAAGACGGCCCTGGCGGAGATCGGCCCCGATCACGTCGTCCGCTATCGCCTCGGTGCTACCGACGTTGAGCTGGCGGCCGACCCGGGTCTGCGCTCCCTCGCGCTCAACTTCTTCGAGGAGGACGCCATCGGGGTGGCCTGGAGCCTGGTCGGCGACTTCGTCCTGCGCCAGAACAGCTCGCAGTACGTCCAGAGCTTCGCGGCGGCTGACGTGGAGGGCCCCGGCGATCCTCAGACCCGCGACGACTGGCGGCTGGTGAAACACGCCCGGCGGGCAAGGATGATGCTGTACGCCTGCTTCCTGAAGGCCGGACTCCAGCCCCCGGCGGATTGGGCCATCTGGTGCCCCTTGAAGGAGAGCCTGCGCAACGCGCTCGTCGCGGCGGGCGGCCGGCGCGGAGAGGACCTGGCGTTCTTGAACACGGTGCCGTCAAGCCGCCGGGGCGACTCGGTCAAGCTCAACGCCCAGCAGTTGCTGTTGACGTGCGAGGCGCTGGCGGCCCAGTACCACGGCGGTAGTCCGGCCACCGACATCACCGACTGGGTCGAGGTGCCCGATCATCGAGTCGAGCACATCATCGACGTCCTCCTCGAGCGAAAGGGGGGCGGCTACAAGATTCTTCTCCCCCTGCGAGAGGGCTACCACTCGCCGACGGCGAGCGACGACTACGCCCCGGCCGTCTACGCCGATCTGGTGGACGGCAAGATCGTGATCGTGGACCTCTCGCGGGGTAGCGAGGGGGTCTTGCAGTTCGCCAGCGAGCGCATTCTGAACGTGCTGCTCGGCCGGGCGGCAGAGCGGTTCCGCGCCGGCCAGCCGCCGCACCGCATCCAGATCTTCCTGGAGGAGGCGCATCGGTTGTTCGACCGCGACCGCTTCGCCGACCAGCTCGCCGATCGCGACCCCTACGTCCGGCTGGCGCGCGAGGCAGGCAAGTACAAGATCGGGATGATCTACTCGACCCAGCAGGTCTCCTCCGTCGAGCCCGATGTCCTCGACAACACCGCGAACTGGATCATCGCCCACCTCAACTCTGAGTCGGAGGTCCGGCTGCTGCGCGGGCGCTACGAGTTCGACCGCTTCGCCGAGCAAATCCTGCGGGCCGAGGACGTGGGCTTCGTCCGCATAAAGACGCAGAGTTCGCGGTTCGTCGTGCCCGTCCAGGTTCGGATGTTCGATGAGGCGATGGTCGCAGCGGCCCGCGAGGCCACTCCCCGCGCGCTGGAGGTCTGACGATGCCCTACACGAATCCGGCCGGCGGCTTTGAGCACGCCAGCGCTCTCGGGCACGTCCCGACCGTCCAGCATCCCCTCGTCAGGAAGACCCTCGCCCGGTATCGGATGCCCTCGGATCGAACCCAGGACACCGGCGCGATCGCCGATCGGCTTGTCGATCCAGCGACCCTCTCGCAGGACGCCGCGGACGTGAGGTGGACCGTTGCGACCGATAGCTCTCCGTTCGAGCACGAGGTCGATCCCGCCTTTCCGGCTACCCGCATCCTGTTCATGCAGATGTCGGCAGTGATCGTTGACCTGGAACGCCTGAGCACCCGATCCGGCCCCTTCGCCGATCCGGCGGCGATCCAGGACGCTCAGAGGGCGTCGGTGCTGGCGGGGGCGTTGCCTTCGTCCAACCTGGTCCGCGTCGATGAGACGCCTCCCAAGACCGCCTTCCGGCAAGAGATCGACGCCCTTTTCCGTGAGTCCGAGGTCGAGGGCCGAAGCCTGCTCGATGTGTTCTTTGAGGTCGAGGCCAACCGCGACCCCCTGCCGGTGGCGGCCGGGACCATCGAGCTCAGTAGCTGCCCTACCGACGGCTGCGATGCCGATCTCGCCCGCCTCGGAGTCGGCCCGGACGGAGCCGTATGCCCGAAATGCGGTGCAGAGCTGATGGCGACCGACGCTTTGCGAGCTCACGAGATTTTCAACGACCAGGGATCAAACCTGGAGGCCTGTTCACGCGTGATGTCAGTAGCCGAGCGGTTCATCTCGCTGGCGCTCTTGGACCAACTCCTGGAACAACGCCCTTCGGCCCTGGCGCGGATGGCGTTCGTCACCGACGGACCGCTGGCGCTCTTCGGTGAGGTCGCCCCGATCAAGCGCCCGCTGCTTCGCCGGCTCCAGACCATCGCGAACGATCTGCGAAGCCGCGATCTCGGCATCCCGGTGGTCGTCGGCATCGAGAAGTCCGGCGCATTCTGGGATCACGCCCAGGCGATCCGCGACCACGTCCCGGAGGGGAACCTGATGCTCCTCGATGAGGACTACATCGAGCGGTACATCACCTTCAAGGGCGGGGCGGTGCATGGACGCGACACCTACTACGGTCGCCACTTCTTTTATCG